>CAZXSQ010000043.1:0-4223 GCA_964643335.1 uncultured bacterium | reverse complement strand
GAGGTGAAGATCGTCATATATGATAATAGTTTGGCCCGGCAATACATTTGGATCGGCAAGAAGGCGTTTATATGCTCGTCCCGAGCGATTCATATAAGTAAGAGGTTTCACAAGCAAGACGGGAATATCTCTTACATTTCCGGAACCAAACAAAAAAAGAGGATTGGTTTCATTTAAAGGAATTTGCCATCGAGCAGAAAGCAGATCAATGACTTCAAAACCGACATTGTGTCGGGTTGAATCATATTTTTCACCCGGATTTCCCAGTCCTGCCAGACACCATATCATGATACAAGAATAATACTATTCTTCAGCTTCTGCTGCAGCCGTTTCTTCCTCGGCGGCTTCTGCTTCAGTCTCTTCTTCAGCCGAAACTGCTGCGGTTTCAAGTCTTGGTGTAGTGATCAGAGCAATTGTCAGTTCCGGTGAGGTCAAAATTTTATATTTGGGATTTTCGGGTATGTCTGAAACGTGCAGGGTATCGCCCAGTTCCATATTGGAAACATCGATTTCTATGTAATCCGGGATGTCCAACGGGAGGCACTCAATTTCGAGTTCGCGTATAACCGCTTCAAAAACTCCGCCTTCCCGTACGCCTTTCGGGGAACCGACCGAGTGAAGTGGAACAGTTGTCGTGAGAGTACGATCAAGAGAAACCCGCAAAAAGTCAAGATGTTCAAGAAAACCGGTCAATGGATCGTGTTGGGTGTCTCTTACAAGTGTCAGGATGCCGCCATCCTGGTCTTCTAACTGCAAATTTACTAAGATGTTTTCACTCTCACCGCCTGCGTGAAGAGCATGTTGCATATCGAGATAATTCACTGAAATAGGAAGAGGTTCTAAACCCGATCCATAAACAACGGCTGGGATACGTCCTCGCCGGCGTGTGGATCTGGCAGCGCCTTTTCCTGTACCATGGCGTTTTTGTGCTACAATTTCGGCTCGTTTCATTCTATCCTCCAGCGATACTAGCTATTATTTTTTGGTTTAAAGGCGTTTGCGTAAACAATCTCACCGTGTTGAAGATTAGCAAAAGGGCCGATGCTCATACCCGGAGGAATAGAGCAACCGCGCAAATATGAACTGTTAATTTGGCAACTTTCACCTACTTCACACTCCTCAATTTGAGTTAAGGGCCCGATATCGCACCCCTGGCCTATGATAGTCCTGCCTTGAATATGGCTGTTCGGTTGAATAATCGTATCAATACCAATCACCACACTATCATCAATAAACGTACTGCGTGGATCGACAATCGTCACTCCCGAAAGCATCAGCCGCTCAAGTATTCGATCCCGCATAATTCGTTCGGCTTTGGCGAATTGTACGCGGTTATTGATTCCCATGGTCTCCGCTGGAACTTTGGTGACATAGGCTTCAACTCTTTTTTTCTCTTTGGCCATGATGTGTATCACATCAGTCAAATAATATTCGTTTTGTTCATTCGTCGGTTCAACTTTACCGAGAGCATCAAACAAGTCTCCAATATCAAAAACATATGTTCCGGTATTGACCTCAGTAATCTTTTTCTCATAAATATTGGCGTCTTTATCTTCAACAATAGACATGACGGTATTGTCCTGATGGCGCAATATTCTACCGTATCCGTCTGGTCTTTTCATATGGGTGGTCAATACCGTAGCCGATGCATCCTGATGTTGATGGCGATCAATAAGTTTTTCCACTGTATCACGAGTCAACAACGGGGCATCCCCAACCAACACCAATACATTTCCATCACATTTTTCGAAAAGGGGTTTGCAGCACATAACCGCATGACCGGTCCCCAGACGCTTCTCCTGAAGAGCAAAATCAACTTGAAACTCCTTTAAAACCTCTTCTACCATTTCTTTGGCGAACCCGACAACGACAACCTGTTTTTGATCGATCAGTCCTTCTATCGTACGGAGGATATGAACGATCATGGGTCTTCCACAAATACGATGAAGGGCTTTCGGTACTTGGGAACGCAACCGGGTTCCGTCTCCCGCCGCCAGGATAATTGATGCTAATGGTTTTTCAGACATAACTTACCGTCAACAATATGCTAAAGATACATCTCGATGCTGATGTGTTAAATTTTAATACATTAACTCAAATTCAAAGTAATCATACATAAAAATAGCCCGAAGCGAAATTCTCCGGCCTAACTAAAATATTAAATCTTCAACAGTAACGATAGTCAAGTGAGGAATAGGTTCATTTTTTGCTTGTCTATATTTAGTTGCTAATAAGCCTTAAGTTACAGAATTCATCAAGGCATCATAGAAGCTTCCAATTTGCAGAATCTCCATACCTCCATAGACATGGTTAACAATAAAGAGGAAAATTATAGAAGAATTTAGACCTTTATGGAGGTGGATCCATCATGAAAAAAAGGACCGCTATAAATATATTCTTTTATTTATTACTTGCTTCATTGGTCATTGTAAATTATTCCTGTTCACCCTCACAGGAACCGGAGCAGCCAGAAGAGCAGATTTCAGCCCAAAAAGAAGAGACACCCGAACCAACAAAAGCAGAACCTACAACTAAGCCTACTGAAGAACAAGAAGAAGAGACACAAACCTCGCAGTCAGAAAAAACCTTGAAGGAAAACGAAATAGTTGTCCAGTTGCCTGAATTACCGGATGGGGCAACACCACTGATTATGGTAAAGATTCCCGCGGGGACATTTCAAATGGGCAGCCCTGAATCCGAAAAATTCCATGAGAAAAATGAAAGCCCGGTGCATAAAGTGACTATCACGGAAGATTTTTACCTTGGAAAATATGAAGTAACCCAAGCCCAGTGGTTGACATTGATGGATAAGAATCCCTCAACTTATGAAGGAGATAATTTACCCGTCAATCGCGTCAGCTGGCATGACGCTCAAGAATTTATCAAGAAACTAAATAACTTGGAGGATCACAGCGGTTTTCGGCTTCCTACCGAAGCGGAACGTGAATATGCGTGCCGTGCCGGAACTACAACCGCCACCTATATCGGTGAAAATGTGTCAATGGAACAAATGCAGGAACACGCCTGGTTCAGAGAAAATTCAGAACATGAACTGCATCCGGTTGGTCAAAAGAAACCGAATCCGTGGGGACTATATGATATGTATGGAAACGTCTGGGAATGGTGCTTTGACTGGTACGGTCTCTATCCCAAAGAACCTCAAACAGACCCCAAAGGTCCCGAAAACGGAGAGGAAAAGGTATTTCGCGGAGCTTCATGGCTCGGAAAATTCGAGTATATGCGTTCAGCCGACCGAGGTAAATTCGACCCCTCTCTCCGAAGGAATACGGGTGGATTGAGACTGGCAAAGTCCATTGAGTCTGCAACCAACTGATAATTCCAGATTGTTCGCTAAGCAATTGCATCGAGGCCCTTTTCTTGAACAAGTCTCAATAATTTGAGAGATGGCCGGTTGGTATCTTATCTCCCCGATATATGTCTTTTCTTTTTTTCATCGATTTTCTTCTTTTTTTTATCTATATCACTCAGTGATATAATACAAGATATTAATTACGTTTTTTTAACCTGTTGGAGTTACAGTGAAAAATTCTTCCATTGCTGTAATTTTTCCCATGCCTTGCCCGAAAACAGGGCGTCTTGTGAGAGACTGACTCCTTGTTCCAATGTTGATACCTTCCCGGCAACATATAAACGCAATGCGCTGTTTAAAATGATGGTATCGGCATACCCGCTTTCTTCTTTGTTCTCCAAGGCTGATTGAATACGTTCCGCATTTTCCTTACTCAATGACTCGACATTACCCGATTGGCAGCTTACGTCACTGGATTTCATCTTCAGACCAAGAGAAGCCGGTTCGAGATAAGACATTTCCATATTCCCGTCTTTCACTTCAGCGATTAATGAGCGGTCAGGACGGAGTTCATCCGAACCTTCTATTCCTGCAACAGCGACAATGCGTTGATACCCTAAATTCGATTGAAGTATTCCTTTACAAATAATTTCAGCAAAGGGGCGGTGAAAGAAACCGCCCAAATAGGCCTGAGCTTCTAGTGGATTCATCCAAGGTTCAATGGTATTCAGAAAAGTTCTTTTTCCGATTTGATGACGATATTCCAGCAAATTATATGTTTTGGGATTAAAAGACGGTTGATGCAAGTAAGCGATGCCGTTATGTTTTAAAGACTCCAGCGCCTGATCAAGCGACCACTGTGTATCGATTCCTAACTCATTTAAAACATGGAAATGTGTCGTCCCATTTTTGG
>CAZXSQ010000042.1:0-21620 GCA_964643335.1 uncultured bacterium | reverse complement strand
TATCATTCAAAATTTTCCCAGTTAGTTCTTTAAGGGATTCAGTGGAGATTTTGCAAGCTTCACCAGTGATGAACTCGTGGGTCTTTTTTTCTCCGAAAATGGCGATCATGAAACGGACGGCGGCTTTGACGCGCTCGGTAGGGCCTCCCCTGCGGCGCATGAGGTAGTAGATGTTGTACATACGTTCCGCCACCTGATAGGTTTTGGTTCGTTTACGTTCGTCTGTGGGAACCACAGCGCCTCGGTTTATGAGCCGATTTAAAAGGGAACTGGTGGTATTGACATCAAGACGGGATGATTGGGCGACTTCTTTGGCTGTGGATGGCTGCCATAACTCCGCCAGTGCCAGGTAAACTTTTCGTTCTTTTGCGGGCAGGTTATCTAAATGGGTTTTGAAATATTCAGTATGATCGTCCACCAATTGAATCAAGTCTTCCATTAAATTATCAAGTGAAAGATCACTGGCGAACTGTGAAAGTATCGCCACCAGCCGGGGATTTCCGCCGGTAAGAATTTGAATAGGACGGATTTGATTGTAGCTGAATTGAACACCGGTTTTCGACTCCCATATTGAGCGGCAGTCTTCTTCGTCCAATGGTTTCAGTTCCAGTGTTTGAAAGAGTTCAAACATGGCTTTGTTGGAGTTTTCAATTTCATCAAAGCGTCTGGTTGCGGTAGCTAATAGCATAATGCGGGATTCATGCTGTAGGGTGTGACGCAGTTTCCATGCATCGTCATCGCTGATTTGCTCTCCCAACAATTGATGCAGATTTTCGACGATCAGCAGGATTCTTTTGTTTTGCTGATCGGCAAAATCCAGCAGCTGCCCAAGGGCGCGTTCCCGCAGCCGGACTTCGTCTTTTTCAGCCAGTAGTTCATTGAAGGTTTGTTTCCACGAATGATCATCTGTTTTTTGAGATAAATGAAATATGGCTTCCAACCAAAATTCACCCGGTGTATCAACCTTGTAACTTTCTTCTCCAAACGCCAAAGGATACCATCGTCTAGACAATTCCTGGTTACGGCGAATTTCAGCAGCGGCGCGAAGAACCAAGGTTGTTTTACCAATACCACGCGGGCCGAAGACAATTATATGCTGGTTGGATTGATTGGTGTTGTTGCGAATGGTTTCCATAATGAGTTCCAACTCTGTATGGCGAACCACAAACGAATCGATAAGGTCTTCATCACTAAGGAATGCGGGATTGTATTTAATGGTGGGCTTGATCATAAGTTATACCCTCCGTTCCATGATGGGGATATGGAAATTTTTATAACGCCGTTTCCACCAATCGCGTAAAAGATAAGATATAAAAACATAGCCATTCCCGCTTTGTTCTACATAACCGTCATGTTCTAAAATTTGCAGGATTTCTTGCTGCACTTCGATGCTGGTTTTTTCTGGAAATGAGTAAAGTTTTGCTAGTGCCTGGAGTTTTTTTCGAGTGATTTTGCCGTAAATAGCGGTTTCAGACAAGATATCGATGGCATAAGTATATTGTTCATTATCAAGCACAGTTTTAAGCCGTTCTTCATAATGAACCAGTTCGGCAATGCCGCGGGTGCTTAGTATTTCACGTTGATAAACTTCATCGGCCTCACCGGCAGTGAAATGCATGTCTTTCCGAGTTTTGCAATGGTTATAAACATGGGTAAAGAACATTTGAACATGATGCGGAACGCAACATCCCAATTTGCCGACTATTTCTGCGGGTGCGTTTTCATCGAAAGTTAATCCAACTTCATTAGCCAATGCTTTCAGGCATCCAATTGAACTTTCTTTTGTCCACGGTTTGAGTTCAAATGGCATGAAGTTATTCAGAGTAGAACTGAGATGGGCCTGATGGAGAATAGTTTCGAATCCAATGCTGCCTGAAACTACAATACTCACTTTACCTTGATGTTTGAAACTGTTATGACGCAACCAAGACATGAACTTATCGGCTTGGGCTTTTCGCTCATGCGTGATTTTATAGTCCTCTCCTTTTAATATCCGGTTCACCAGAATCGGGACTTCATCGAGAAACATGATGACTTGTTTGCCGGTATCCGCGAGAATATTGAATAATTGGTCACCCTTTTCCGGCCAATTGCCTTCAGTTATCCCAGACCGAAGTACGACTGAAATATCTCCAATCTCAACCGATTTAAGCCGATCAAGAATATTTGAGAAAATTTTTTGTGTTTTTTCCCAAAGCGTTTCATAAGGTTTAAGCGCTAAACTCAACTCAGTTATGGCATCTTGAGCATTGTCGGATTTTTGAAAGTCAACAAACAAACAGATGTAATCTTTCTTGAGACGTTCAGCGGCCTCCTTCATCAAACTGGTTTTGCCCATTCGCCTGATGGCGATCATATTCAGATGAGCACCATTTAAAATATGATCAATGAAAAGTTCAATTTCCTTTTCACGATCCCAAAATTGCTCACCAATCACTCAATTACCATGTGCTCTTTTTAATTTTTGCTTTAGATCCATCGCTTTGTCCAACAAATTTGTTTGCAACAGTTTTGTTGATAAAAGAATACGGTATTTCGAATTAATTGTCAAGTATTTTCCAACAATTTTGTTGGAAAAATTAAAAGTGAAAATTAATGAATACGATGAATGGTAAGTTGTAAAATATTGGTGGTATTTTCATCAATTTTGTATTTTTCCGATACACAGCATCTGGCTACACAGATTATGTCATCCCCACTGCAGATGATGGGGATTCGGTCGCGTTCTTCGAATGTGATTTGATTTTCCTGGAAGATTTTTTTTACTTTCTTTTTGCCTGACATGCCTAACGGTTGAATCCTGTCTCCTGCTTTTCGAGAACGGACTATGAGTGGCAGTTGCAATTTATCGGCATCGAAGCAGGGATTGTCATTTTCCATGCAGGAAGATAAATGCTGAATAGAGAGCAATTCCACTTTTATTTTAATGTTCAATTCGGGGATCGGGTTTTCTCCAGGAATTTTGAGAGGGACTTCCGGTATTTGTTTATTTGAGTTACTTTTCGTTTCGGTAAAATAAAATGCGTCGTATCGGCGAACGAGACGCGTGTCATGTGAGAGATGAAGTTCCGCTTGTGGTTTCTCGCTTAACAGTAAGCTTAATACATCTTCAATGTGCGTTGATGTAGGTTCTATACCGTATCTATAAAAATAAGCTCGAATAATCCGCTTTTGTTCAGCACGGCTCAAACTTGCGAAAAACAACCTGCCGGCTGGAAATTTTGGAGTGGCTTGACCTAGTTTATGCAATAACAAGTCAACATGAGACTTCCAGAATCTTTCTTCTTCGTAAACTAAAGAAGCAAGTCCGGCAAGATTCTTTTCGATTTGGGGATTGTATTGATCTTTCAATAACGGGATTAAATTATTTCTAATCTTGACACGGGTGTAGTCTAAATCGAGGTTCATTGTATCCATTCGGTAAGGCAGCTGAACTTCTTTTATATATTGATGCACCTCCTCACGCCTTATAGATAATAACGGTCGAATAATTGGAATCTTTAAATCTGTCCTGACCGGCTGGATTGCCGCCAGACCTGATATCCCCGTTCCACGCAGCAGCCGAAATAAAACAGTTTCAGCCTGATCGCTAAGTGTATGGCCGGTGGCAATTTGTGTGCAAGAAAGCTTTTTGGCTGCAAGCACCAGTTTTTGATAACGCAGTTCTCTGGCAACCTCTTCAACATTCCCTTTTTGAATTTGTGCTATTTCATTTTTGTCCAGATGTTGGATACTTAATGGAAGGTTGTATCTTTGGGCAATCGACGTGACAAACCGTTCATCAGCATCGGATTCCTCTCCCCGCAGCCCGTGATTGACGTGACATAAGCAGCATTCGAATTCCATGCTGTCTTGTAAAGAATGTAATGAGTCGAGCAGCACCATCGAGTCAGGGCCTCCGGACAGAGCGATAAGGATACGGCCCCCCCGCCATGTCATTTGATAGCGTTGAATCGTGCTTTTAATTGTTTGTTGAAGGGTTGTGAGTTTTCCGTCCATTTTATTCTTAATCGTAAATCGATAGAGAATTGATTTTTATGAAGTGGTTACAAGACCGCCATTTTGGCGGCATCTTAAAAAAGCCGGCAGATGCCGGCGTTACGATTAAGACATGGTTTGTTTTACACCAATATGTCTTTCAAGAGAAAAATGGCCAAGCTGAAGTAGATGACCACTCCTGATATATCAACAATTGTAGCGACAAATGGAGTCGATGACAGCGCCGGGTCGATCCCTAAACTTCGGAAAATAAAGGGCAGCATGGCTCCGGTGAAGGTACCGAAAATCACAGCCCCCAACACGGCGGCCGATACGGTAAATCCTAAAAGCCAGAAATGATATTCGGATAGTGTTTCAGCTGTCAACGATTCGCTTGCCGGCCAAAAATAGAAAAATATGATTGATATTACACCGAGTATCAATCCCAAGAGCAGACCTGTACTAAGTTCCCTCAACATAATACGCAGCCAATCCCTGGATTCAATATCTTGTACTGCCATGGCACGTATAACCAGAGTTGCGGCCTGAGAACCTGAATTTCCACCACTGCTGATTATAAGTGGGAGAAACATGGATAGCAGCATCCATATTTCGCTCGATATATAATCTTCATAAAGCCCCATGGTTTTTGAGGTTAAGTACCCACCAAAAAACAGCAGTGAAAGCCATCCGGAACGTTTTCTCACCATCGTATGGAAACGCACTTGTGAGTAGGGTTCTTCCAGCGCTTCCACACCACCCAGTTTATGCATGTCTTCAGTATTTTCTTCTTCAAGAACGTCGAATATATCGTCGGAGGTGACAATTCCTACCAGTGTTCCATCCGAATCGACAACCGGCAAGGCAAACCGGTCATAATGAGTCATGACATCTATGGCTGTTTCCTGATCATCTGTAGCTCGCAGGGCAATAAATTGATGATCCATCAAATCCGAAACCTGGCTTTTGGGATCGGCCAGGATCAATTGTTTAAGTCTTAGATCGTCAATCAGTTGATCGTTTCCATTGATCACATAGATGACGTTGATCGTTTCAGTGTCCTGTCCGATTTTGCGAATGTGTTTAAATACTTCTTTAATTGTCCAATCTTCATAAACAGCAATGTATTCAGGAGTCATCAACCGCCCGATGGAATCTTCTGGATAGCCAAGCAGTTCGGTCGCTATGGCTCTTTCCTCTGGCGACATTAAACCTAGTAAGCGCCGTGTGAATCTTCCTGGCAATTCTTCTAAGAGAGCGGTCCGGTCGTCCGGTGCCATCTCATTCAAAATGGCGGCCACCTGTTCCTGGCTGAATGATTGAAGCAACTCTTCCTGTTCTGGAAACGGCAGATATTCGAATACATCCGCTGCGATGTCCCTGGGCAGCAAACGGAATACTACTGCACGATCTTCCGGGGAGAGAATTAAAATGGTCTCGGCTATATCCGCGGGGTCCAACTCGCTAAGCGTCTCTCGGAGGTCTTTATATTTTTTGTTTGCTAGAAGAGACCTGATTTCAGGTTCGATCAATCTTCCGAGCATGGAATCAGTAAGAACCACGGTTCACTCCTGTTTTTCTCCTGATTATCAAGTAATGAATTTTATTATAATCAAGATATAAAGGATACTTTTTTCAATAACACTGCAATAGGGGTTGATATTATTTAATCATAGATGAACATCGGTTATCAATTTATTTCATGGGCCGGATCAAGCTTAAGTATCTGTAATCGTTCTCGTTGATAATCATCCATCTTACCGAGAAGTTTGTAAATAGAGACCAGTTTTTCACGTAGTTGGAGTGAGGCAGGGTCTAAGTTCACACTTATTCGGTATTGCTGCATAGCCTCTTCACGCCGCCCCAGAATGTTTAACCGGTCACCAAGCAACTCATGTAATACTTTCTGGTTTGGGAAACGTTCTGCCGCTATGTTTAAAACCTGAATTGATCTTTCCGTATTGGAATGGACAAAATATAAATCGGATAATCGCTTGTATGCCAATGTGGTAATGTACCCGTTTTTAGCACTCACATGTAACGCTCGATCCAATTCTTCCAATTCGGATGATTCAGGAAGCACAGGTGGGTAAGAAAGTGTTTGAAGCAGGGTGGTTGCATACAACGCCGCCAAGTCTCCACGATAAGGCGATTGCCTGAATCCATCGTAAGCGGCTTCGATTCTTTCCTTTTGGTTGCGGCTGGAAACATATGTTTGGAGTTGATGATCGCCTCTCCATTCTCGGTAAAAGTGGAGCGAAGCGATTAAAAAGAGAATTAAACCGATGCATCCAAGCATAGGTAAAAGAACATACTTTTGTTTACTATAATCAGTATTGTATTCACCTTGGTTGTTTTCTGCTGCACTGGTTTGAAGTGATCCTGTTAAAATCCAGACCAACGGATTCGACAAAAATATCAATGAGGAAGGGAAAGAATATAATAAAATTATAAGAACATTGGAGATAATTAATGGATAAAACGTATGTTTGTGCCTGATGTTTGCTTTGTTCTCAAAGACTAAAAGTAGTATACC
Organism: uncultured bacterium; assembly: GCA_964643335.1. Classification (GTDB taxonomy): domain Bacteria; phylum Hinthialibacterota; class Hinthialibacteria; order Hinthialibacterales; family Hinthialibacteraceae; genus CAZXSQ01. The sequence continues at coordinate 15,106 of CAZXSQ010000042.1, read as the reverse complement.
AACCGCTATTATTCCAGTAATTAACCAGTGAATAAGATTGAATCCGGTTTCAGAATCATAGGGAACAAATGGATGTGTTTCCATCCAATTAAATTGGACTAAAGGTTTTATGGAAAAGCCCGCCAAAGATGCTGTTTGCCCCAGAAAAAACTCCACGAAACTTAAATATCCCAACCCGCCCAAAATAGTTATAATGGCAATACCAGTAAAAATTGAAACTTTACGTGATTTTTTCCTGAATTCACCATTGAAAAGCAAGAAAACAAATAAATTGATCCCCACTATAACAAATCCTAAATTACCCAAGATGATAATAAGTCCAAATGACACTATAACCAAAATTAAATAGATCAAATAAGTTCTATACCTTGAACTTTGAACGAGAGGGTGAAAACAGAATCCAAAAACACAGGCGGCCGTGATTATTAAAGCCATATGCAGAAGGTAAGCTGGAGTATGATCCACTGGCGATATTATTGCCTGCCCGATTTCAACCTGGGTATGGATTGCCATGGAAGCAGGGGGAAAAAAGCGCGCAACAATAGCGGGAAAATTCGAATGAGGGAAAATGGAAGAAAATATATCCTTGAATGAGAGAATGATCCACATTAAGAGTGCTGACAAACCAATCCCCGGCAAAATTGGAGGCTTAAGACCTGCCATTGAGAGAAAAATCAACGCACCCGAAACTACTCCAGTCCAAAGCGAGTGCTTTGGCCATGCATCGCCGATTTGAAAGAACAAAAACAAAATTCCAGCAGTGATGACTATATGAAATGGAGAAAAACAGGTGCTGACAGTTTGGGAAGGATATAATCTCTTTTCCAGATAATATCGAACAATACAGAAAACCGCCAGAATCAGGAAAGCGGTAAACCGTATTCCCCCTGAGAGTCCAGGGAAAAGAAAAGGTGCAATTATGAACGGGAGGAATTTAAACAATATGTACATGCCGCTCGCAGCCCTAGAAGATAACTATCCACACCAAAACCGGCAATCTGGCCGGCCGCTACGCCTGCGATAAATGATTTGTGGCGAAATTCCTCTCGTTTATGTATATTGGACAGATGGACTTCTACCGTTGGAAGCCCGCTGGCTGCAATGGCGTCTCTAATCGCAACGGAAGTATGGGTGTAAGCGGCTGGATTGATCAGGATGGCATCTGCCCAGTCGCTGGATTGTCCGATCAATGTGACTATTTCTCCTTCTCCGTTTAATTGTTCGATCCTAAGATCGGCTCTTAACTCTTGTGCAAGTTCCTTTAACCGGTTATTGATCTTATCAAGAGTTAAAGTACCGTAAATTTCGGGTTCTCTTTTCCCCAGCAGATTTAGATTTGGGCCGTGAATGACTAAAATGTTTGACATGGTTACATTTGCCTTTCAAAGTCGTTTTTGTGTTGATGAATGAGTGAAGGATTGATACCATAATGAATTTTACTCGAAGCGGCGCTATGGTCTGATAGGACGACTTCGTTGTATAATAAAAATTTTGCAGGATATTTTTCCATTTTTTCATGATGATTGCATATTTGAATGCTTGGTTTATACTACCACATCCTGTTGTTTTGTGAAAATCCTATAGGAAACGATTTGTTGAGGAGTTATTTGGATATATGAATTCTTCGAATTTCATTTCTACCAGTCCCCAATCAGTATCTATTTGGGAACGGCTCTCATTTTTGCTCGGCCGGCTCATTATCATTTTCGCCATGGTGTATATTCCCTTAGTATTTTATACCATGACCTGGCGCCATTATGCCGTTCCAAAAGCGGCTTCCTTTCAATTTCTTGTTTTGATGCTTGTTGCGTGCTGGGGAGTCATTGTATGCGGCAGACGCTTTATTCGCTCTGCTATATCTACACCAGCCGCGTTTTTCTTTATGATAGTCATGATAACAAGCCTGGTAGCGGTTAATCTCTCTGAAGCATGGGAAACTATTACTTTTCTGCTTGCCTGCATGATTTTTATTGTCATTATCCCCAAATTCTTCACTCGGTTGAAAGATTTTGAAGTTCTTGCCTACATTCTAGGCATTGTTTGTATTTTGGTAGACCTTTACGCTCTCGCTCAATGGTTCAGTTGGGATGCTTTCTTTCGGATTGTGGAAAGGTGGGGAGTTCACCAATATACATCCAAGCCTGTTTCTTTCATGGGAAATGAGAACTACACGGCTGAATTTTTAAATATCGCCACTCCCATCTGTTTGGCCATGATCTTTTGCCATCTTCGCAGACCGGCGGAATTAATTTTTTTCACGTTTGTCACCATGTTCAATATGGTGACAATGCTTTACATTGATTGTAACGCCTCTTATATGGGTTTTTTATTTGCGATTCCAACCGTTATTCTTTTAATCATCTATTATAAAGTTCTTCCATGGTCTCTGGATGCAGGTTTTTTAAAGACATCCAGAAAGGTTGCAGAAAAATGGTTTCGTCATGTCCTTGTTATCGGTATTCTTCTGGTTGCAATCGTTGGTACTTTAATCGCCAGTACGGAAAACAAAATTCGTTCAAAAATGACTACAATGGCCTCCTGGGTGGATGTTGATGGTGATAATCGACCCGATGGGGTCGCCCCCATTGTTTTCCGGCTCCAATGTATGGATGCTGCCATTCGCAATATTCAGGATGCTCCTGTTTGGGGAATCGGTGCGGGAAATTTCAAGGTCATGCACCCTCTTTATGAAAGCCAGTTGGAGCGCAAAGTTCTTGGTGAAGAAACACTGGCTCGCAAAGTACATAATGACCACCTGTATCATGCCGCTGAATTTGGCATTTTTGGATTATTTGCCTGGTATTGGTTGGTGGCGACAGTAGTCTATGTGATCTTTCGGTCTCTCAAATTGCTCCGATTACAGGACCTCGCCGAGGTTCATACTGATGAAGGTGGACAAAGTATAAAACATATTCTTAGTCCATATGAACGCCAGTTTTATTTTTATTTGCAACTGGGGATTCTGGGTGGAATTATAACTGCGGTGGTAAGCTGTGCCTTTGGTCATACTTTTGTGATTCAATCCTCCGCAACGACCTATTGGTTGGCGACAGGAATTGGAGTGGCTGCTTTCCAAGTAGTTCGCAGATCCATGGCTGAACTCCCAAAACCCATCCTAGGGGCTACCAAAGAAAAACTCACGGGATTTCAACGGCTTACCCAGTACATTCCACGGCCAGGTCGCTTCATTGTATTTTTCCTTATAGTACTCCCTCTTGGTGGAGCCAATTTGCATCAATTAATCGGGGAAATGTGGTTGCGCCAGGGAATGCTCGCTCATGATGTCCATAATTATCCAGCCACGTTTTATTGTTTCCAGAAAGCCATGACTCAATATCCTTACCAGATGGAAATCTATTATATCCTGGGCCGGTATTATATCGACGCGATCGGTGTGATTGATATGGCGGAGCAAGAAGGTAAGGAGGGACAAAAACGTCTGGCGCAAACAGGTTTGGCAAATTATGATCGCGATGAGCTGCTCAAGGCCGGTATTGTTTCCCTTCAAACGGATATTTATTTGAATCCCAATTATAAATGGGCACATAACAATCTTGGTGTTTTATATGATAAATTACCGAGTTTCAAACTGGCCAGTGAAGCCTATGACCGTGTTTTTCAGATTGATAAAGAACAGATTTTTGCTCATTACAATATGGGACTCGGTTATATGCGGAAAGGTGAGTTTGATAAAGCCATCGATGAATTGGAATTGGCCCTGGTTGTTGATCCTTCGAAAACGGAAATTTACCGGTTCCTTGCCCGGTGTTTTATTGCCAAACAGGACCATAAGCGAGCCATGGCGGCGGCGGATAAATTCCTGACGTTGAGTATACGATCCCGTGCTGAAAAAATGCGCGGGAAATACTCCAGTGAAACGCTGATGCCTGTGGTCAGAGATTTCGGAACCATCAACCTGCAGGAACCTGGTCAAGAAGAAAACAGCGAAGACCAATCCAGTGATGAAGAACTTCAGGCGCTCCAAGAGGCTCAAATGATGCTGCAAGTGGAGGATCAAGAACTATATGTTATTTATTTGGCCATTGCCCGTGATTTGTTCCAACAAGGAAAGAATTATGAAATGGCTCTGGAAGCTATGCAAAAGGCGGAAAAGGTTACTTCCGTGCCACAGGATGATATGTTTTATTGGTTATTTGGAAACATTCACTTTGCTCTTAAAAATTACGATGAGGCCATCGATAAATGGGAAACATTTTTGCATATAAAGCCCAATAACGTTGAGGTGAGAAGAAAACTGACGAATCTTTATGCTTCGAAGAGTCAATTCGGCCAAGCACTTGAAACATTCAAACCGATTATTGAAAATTCCTCTGTGAATTGGGAAGATCACCTTAGTTATGCACGAGTTCTTCTTTACTCCGGTAAAACCTGGAACGAGGTTTTCAATCAACTCAAAAAAGCCGTAGAGGTGGGTGGCGATGCAGCAAGAAAGCGAATTGCCAAAGAAGACGCATCGAATGTTTTGTCGCAGTTCTATTTGCAGGATCCACGATTTCAGGAACTGCTTGGCAAATTCAAACCGGCCATTGAGGTTGAACAAGCCACCCAGCAAAATCAGACTCATCCATCTCAGGATATACAAGAGGTAACCCCAGCAAATGGTGCTTCGAATGAGTAAGGGAGCAATAGAATTTGAGTGAGTATCACGAGTCATTTCGATAATGCGAATTTTATTTATCGGTCATAGCGGTTATGGTTATCCGCACACGCGGGTACGTTGCTACCACTTTGCCAAAATCCTGTCAACCATGCCTGATGTCGAAACTGCCGTCCTCTCATTTCGAGACGATCTCGCCCCTCATAAATCCGAAGCCGCTATGTATGAGAATTTGAGAGATAGAGAAAAACTGATCCTCACTTTTAAAGCCCTACGCCGTCTTTTACACCAACGAAATACCAGCTTGTATATTCAAAAAGCGCATTTTCACGCGGCAGCTCCTTATTTTCTTCACCGGCTTGGTTTTTTGCCGAAATACATATTAGATTACGATGATTACGATATCCCGCTTTCCAATTTTTTTTTCAGAGGTTCCTTGAACCGTTTATTTTTTGGAACCAACAAATGGGATGAAATTACATTTCGTCTTGCCCGTAATGCCTGTGGATGCGTCGCCGCCAGCCATGAACTCTCGCATTTTTTGCACCAATATAATCATAGAGTTGCGTACATTCCTACAGGTGTGGACGATACTCTTTTTTACCCACAGAAAAATAACATTTCGAAAGAAAAATTTACCTTCTTTTGGAATGGCCTTGTATGGGGAAAACCAATTGTTCAAAACATTATCATGATGGCCAAGGCTTTCGAGCTTGTGGCTCAGGAACTCCCCCAGGCACGTTTGCTTCTTGTTGGCGGTGGTGCTGAATGGGACAAATTGAAATTGTATATTCAAAACAATTTTTCCTCCTTGCCGATTGAATTTAAAGAATGGGTGAAACCGGAGGAAATGCCGGATATTCTTAGAAGCGTCGATGTCGGATTACTCCCTGTTCATGGTGATGATCTCTGGCTCCGTTCTAAAAGCCCCACCAAACTTTTTGAATACATGGCGTCCGGATTGCCGGTAGTGGCTACCGCAGTTGGAGAAGCAAACAAGGTGATTGAACATCTGGAAAATGGTTTCCTGGCACGGAATGACAGAGAATTCGCCGAAGGAATGATACGCTTGGCTCGGAGCATCTCTATGCGCAATCAAATCGCACAAAAAGCGAGAGAAACAATTGTCTCTCAATATTCTATGCCGGTTCTGGGTGAAAATCTTTATCTCTTTTTACAAAATGTGTTTGGATAGCTGAGGAAAGCGGCTTCGTCATTGCAACATTAAATTTACTCAAAGAGCATATTCATATAAGCTTATTTTTATGATATTTCGTGAAAAAGAAACTTTGGTCATTATTCGGCTTGTCAGTAAATGGAGATTGTCATTATGAACCGATTCTCAATAATGAACCATAGACCTGGAATCCTAAATTCCACCTTCAAAGGATGGCTTGGGATCGCTTCATGCCTGGTTCTAATCTTGATATTGCTTAGCAGTTGTTCTCAAACAGAAAGGAGAGAAAGGAGACCCATTGCACCCATACCGCCTCAATCTCCGCCGCCTGAATCCACACAACAAGAATCTAGCGCATCCCGCCCCGCTATTGTAGACGCTACTAAGCCAGTGGTTGCTCCACCGCCGGTGCTTCCGGAAACTGAAATTGGGTTATTGCTGACTGTGCCCGATTCTGAATCAGTGGACTACTTCATGGACAAAGCGCTGGAATATAGTGTGACCCATGTTCAATTTGGAAGAGACATTCTGGACGCCGTTGATGACTTGATTTTAAATCAAAATAGACGCGATTTTGTTCGCACTGCCGCTAAAAAAGCCAAAAACCTCGGTATAAGCCCCTATATATGGAGCCGTGAAATCAATATAGAAGGCCAGACTTTCCCCTTTAACTGGGCAGCCCCTCTTGTCGCTGCCCGGCAGTCGGCCTATAGATCGGTTCTTGAATCGATTCCTGAAATCGAGGGGGTTGTTTTGACTTTTGAGGACGCCCTGCTGAAACCATGGGACGCTGTCATTCCGGAAGGATTATCACCGCTGTCAGTCCCTCAACGCATTCAATTTGTTATTGACATGGTTCATTCTGTGGTCGTCGACGAATTTGATAAACGTCTTCTAGTTCGAGTGAAAACTGGATTCAAAGAACACAGTGAATTGATTATGAACGCTCTCAAAACATACCCATCCGATCAGGTTACCATCATCTCGGGCGCTTATTACAGCGGATTGGATCCGTTGAGTCCCTGGGAACCAATCGTTCCTCAGTCCCTGCCTCATCGGCAGCTGCTTGAATGCGATTTGACCGCCTCGGCCTTGGGAGGAAATTTTTTTCTGACCTGTATGCCCGATGATTTGTATGATATATGGTCTTGTGCACAGTCACGTGATATGAAAGGCGTTGTTGGCCTTGTTCAAAAACGGAATTATTCCATCAGAAACACACCACACGAAATTACTTGGTTCGCGCTTTCCAAAATGGTTGCTCAACCGGGAGCCCCCCTCGATCTTATTTGGGATGAAGCAATTCAACGTCAGTATGGTTTGTTTCCCGCTTCTGAAGAAGGACAGCAGCTTCAGAAAATTCTCTCCGCTTCATCCGACTGGTGGCGCAGAGCGGCCGTTGCCAAAGGATTGCTCGTTTTTAGTTATCAAGGTGAAATTCCTGCAGGACGGAATCTTTTGGATTCATTGCCTTCTTTAGATTCTATCGATGAAAATGCCGCTTTGGAATTCTTGATCGATGAATTGAAATCACCCAAAAAACAAACCCTGATTGATCTTGCACAGGAAGCCTACGAAGTATCCTCCTGGTTTGACAATGCACTGAGTAATTTGAATTCCATTTCACCAAATCTTGTCCCAACGCAATATGAACAAATCCGGCGGCGTCTTGCGACGCAACGGTTTTACGCCACGGCTTGGTTTTATATCAAGCAGTGCTTCTGGGGATTCAAACTGTGGCAGCGGACAAAGGATGAAAACGAAGCGCTGTACCTTGAGGCGCATCTAAAAGAACTGGAAAAAATCGCCAAGACTCATGCCCAAAAGATGGAATCACTCCCCCATGCCAATGTCCAGCGTATTTGGGATTTTGTAGCCGGTATCCGTGAGGAATTTCCACGAGTGATTCTTGGTTGGAAAAAACGTGAATGGAATCGTTTAAATGAAATACATATCAAACAAGCCGGCCCCGAATCGGTCATTATCAGCTGGACAAGTGAAATGCCTTCGACTTCCCGTGTATTTGTGACTACCCATCCTCCGCTTTTTGAATTGACAAAACCAGCGACTAATAAACCTACCACACAACATCAAGTCCGAATACACGGTTTAAATTCCGATAAACAGTATGTTTTCAAAGTGCAATGCATGACTGCTGACGGTGATATAACTACTTCCGGCGATTATACTTTTCATTTAAAACCAGAACCTTTTCTTTAATCGGTATTTTGCATGATTTTACATAAATATGTGAAATATCCATTTTATTTTCCATTATTTTATGTAAAAATGATATAAGTGATTGAATACTTTTTGTGTGTTCACCAAAATAAGAAATACTGGGAGGAAGGAATGAAGAAAGGATTTACACTAATTGAGTTGTTAATCGTTGTTGCAATTATTGGGATTCTGGCGGCGATTGCCGTGCCCAACTTTTTGAATGCGCAGGTTCGGGCAAAACTGGCACGCAGCATGTCCGATATGAAATCTTGCCTGACGGCAACAGAGCAGCTTCGCCTGGATACGGGGCATCTCCCTATCGATGGATGGGATGACGATACATCTGAAGGAAGGGACATTTTAGAGAACATATTTAACAACGTCGGTAATTTTCCTGAATCGGATCGTTCGACACTGCATTACCTGGCGGTTTTAACCAGCCCGATTTCTTATCTTTCTACTGTACCTATGGATCCCTTTATGACTCAAATGATGGATCAAGGCTCTCGCGGTTTTGGAAGCCCAGCGACCACTTATATTTACGCTGACTTTGATCCTCATATTCCACCTACAACCAACAATAACAACAATATGAATATTGCTGCTTTGGAACTGCCGGTTTGTGAAATGTTTAACATCAGACCCATGAGCCGTGGAGAATATGCCCTAATTGGAGTAGGTCCAGATGGACACGCCGGCAGTGGAGGTGGAATTACATCGGAAAGAGGAGTCCCATTCGATTCTTCCAACGGTCTGCAAAGTATCGGTGATATCTTTATGCGAAGTGGCGGGGGAGTGAATCGGTAATAATAAATCAATATTTTTTTTTATTAATGGAGGCACAAGATTTGTGCCTTTTTTTATTGCAATATGCAAATATTTCTAAATAATATTTTACATGTCAAGATTTTTATGGGTCTTTTCTGGTATATCTTCTTGAAATTAGTTCCTAATTCATGTTATGGTGGTCATCGCCTTAGCAATATGCCGATTTTCGGCATAAACTAATATTTGCAGTTAGGAAGGAGAAAGTGTTATGGGAAAACTTTGTACGTGCTATTTGTTGGTAGTAGGGATTTGCTGTTTGATGGCTTTATCCCCGGCGTATGCTTTCAGAGATGGATGGGCTGATCCGCCTGGAGGATGGACTTTCGTGGAGGAATGGCAAGACATTCCGCAGTTTGAAGATGACCCGGACTGGAATCATAACAATGGCAGCGATCAGTATTCCGGCAACGCGAATACTGAGATGTTCAACGACTTTCAAGTCTACATCCAGGAAAATGTGTTAGTCGGTGATGTAGTACAGGTCGAAGAGATTGCTGGTGTTGGTGATACGGAAGACGGTGAAACGCCCGCCGAAAACACTGTCGCCTTGCGGCTTGTCGACTTGGGCGATCCGCGAGATCTCGGTTTCAGCGACCCCAGCGACCGCAAACTTTTTTTCCTCGGGCCATTGCATGAACCTGGCGAACTGACGGAAGATCCTTTCCTGAATGGCGTTACGTTCTGTGCGCGATTTCGCATCTTCCCAATTGTCCCCGATCCCGATATCGGAGCAGGCCAGGATCTGGTGGATATCGCACTTGATCCGGACCAAGACGGAGAACCGGATGGCGACGGAACCTTGCGTTTCATTCCTGAAGCCTCTGACCGTGCTCATGTCGGTATCGGGTATGTGAATCCTGAAGACGGTGAACAAAATATTCTCGTTGGTGTGGGATATTATACCCAGGGAACCCTTTCCGTTTTGGTCAATGATCCTGAAGGTGAAGCGGCGGATAATGATATCGGTCTTAATAATGTACCCATCCTGACCGATATCGACACAACCGCGTTCCATACAGTATGGGTGAACGCGCAGACTGATCCCGATGATCCAATGCTCATCAACGTCAGAGCCTTTGGTGATGGCAGCACCGAACCAGTGGAAGCCGTTATCCAAAGAGGTTCAGGTGATGAAGTGGACCGGCCAAATCCCGAAGATTTGCAAGACAACTCAGAATGGAGCGGCTTGCAAGAATTGGCGTTCAACATCGGCAGCGCTGGAACCCCAGCCGCCGGTGGATTCCAGTATGACTATCTGGTCGGCACCATGGCAGGCGCATTCGACCCCGAACCTGCCGGAACACCGGTCGACAATTGGGAAGTGTATTAATTAAATCATTGATGATTTAATTAATATAATTCATACAAAAAAATTGAGGCCTTGAATCAAGCATTCAAGGCCTTTTTTTTTTATGGTAGATCAAGCGTCCCCGCATGTACCTTGGGTAAGACCAGGCTTCCTCGCGGGGGAGGGGAACGCTTGCGCTATCTTCCAGTTATCATATCCCATTTGAATTAAAATTATATTGCATATTGTTAAATAGTTTTTGAATTTATGTTAACTAATGATAATAGACTTGATTTATGGTTGAATTTTTTGATCAAATCTTCTTGAAATTAACTTTCTCTTTATGTTAAAGTATAAACCGATTTAATGAAATGCCGATTTTCGGCTGAACCAAATTTTGCAGTTAGGAAGGAGAAAGTGTTATGAAAGGAGTTTGCAAATGTTGTTTATGGGTAGGTATAGGGGTTTGCTGTTTGATGGCTTTATCCCCTGTTTACGCAGACCGGGGCGGTTGGCAGGAACCGGCAGGAGGCTGGGAATTCGTGGAAGAATGGCCTGAAGTGCCTCCCTATGAATTCGATCCTGCTACAACACGCTGGAATCATAATAATGGGAGTGATCAATACTCCGGTAATGCCAATACGGATATCTTTGCCGACAATGGCTGGGAAGGCGGCGAAGTTGTTCGGATCGACACAGTCGAGGGAGCCGGAGATACCGAAGACGGTACCGAACAAGTTGATGACGCCGTCGTCTTAACTCTAATTGACCTGGGCGATCCACGTGACTGGACGGGCGGCGATCCCAGTGACCGCAAATTGATGTTCGCAGCCATGGCCAATCGGGATATTGGAGTTGAAAAGCCTTTCGTAGATGACGGAGTGACATTCCTGGTTCGATACAGAATGTTGCCCTTGGATTTATCAACACCTTTCCAATCAGATAACGATTGGGCCGATCCTCCGTTCAACTTCTCTGAACGCCCCTGGATTCCAGAGCAATATGACCGGGTTCAGGTGGGTATCGGTTATTTTGATGAAGTCTGGCCAGATCACGAAATCTCAGTCGGCGTTGGGTATTATGCTGAAAATTCTGTCTTTATTCAGGGCAACGATACCGAAGACCCGGATGGAGATGAAAACATTCTGATCAGTGACCAGGTTAATACGACTGCTTTCAACAGCATCTGGGTGACTGCAGAATCCCAAGAAGACGATCCTGCTACGGCTGAAAACGAAGAAATGTCGATTACCGTTCGTGCCTGGATGAACGGCGGTGCTGATCCGTTGGTAGAAGGTACAATTCTCCGAGGACCTGATGTTGCCGATCGTCCGGATCCACATGACCTGGGCGATTTCCCAGGCTTCCCGCAGGCTATCGTTGAATTTGGAATGTGCGCCACAAATAACTATGGCGCCATGCAGGTTGACTACATCTGCGCCCGGTTTGATGAGGCGGTGGAGCCGATTCCCGGCACACCAGTCAGTGTAGATAATTGGAGTCTTTTCTAATTTATTCTGGTTTACAAGTAAGTATTCTATGGGGCGCACTGGTTGCGCCCTTTTTGTTTGTATGGTCTACATCAGCACATTGCGCAATGTAATCACCCCCCCAGTGGGTAAAACAGGCGTCTCCGTCTGTGCCTTTAATCCCGTGGTATGAAACAGCGCAAGCGGGGACGCCTACTCCCCACGATTCAAATAAAGCATCACATTATTTGTCGCTCCCCCAGCCGCAACAAAGTCGGTTTTTCCGTCTTTGTTGATATCTCCGACAGCAAACCCCTGCGCTGCAACCCCGCCTTGATCGATGATTGACCGGCTCCAGGTTTCGGATTGAGAGTCAAAATCGTAGTAATAAATGGTGAATCCTTCACCGCGATATCCGCCAATAATTTCATCTCCTCCATCATCGTCGAAGTCCGCACAGGCCAGTGCATGACCGCTGTTATAAGATGAATCGATTACTTTTCTCTCCATGGGGAAACGCTGGGTGGCAACGGATGTATAAACCGCTACCTGATTTCCATGCCACGGATCGATGCTGACCAGAAAGTATTGCCCCTCTTTGAACCGCCCCGAGGCGAGTTCACTGGAACCCGGCCTACCTTCTTCAGGTGGAGCGCCTTGAGCGGCTCGAATTTTCACCCAGGTGGAATCCGGCCTTAATCCAAAGATATGTATACCTCCCAGGCTGGCGGTTAGGATTTCCTCTCTTTCATCACGGTCAATGTCATCGATGAATAAACCGTGTAGTATGTGCAAAGATTCATCGAGAACATCCATGGGCCAGGAATTCGTTCGTGGATTCTCCGGTATCCTGAATGATAGAAGCCGAACAGGCGTCTGATCAAAATCAGGCCCGGAGGTCCCTTTACCCATGATCGGAGCCACGATCAGTTTTTTCTTCCCGCTTCCATCTGGATCAGCCCATCGAAATCGGTGAGTGGTGGGTTCAGCGTGTATAGGATAGACCGTCCATGGTTCTTGAATATTTTCCGTACGGTCCATCCAACTGATTTTCCCCCCGCCGGTGGTATCTCTCATGTTAAAGCTGGAGGCTACAACCACTTCCAATTCGCCGTCCGCGTCCAAATCATGGCAGGCAAGATCGATGTGATTTGTTGTCTCTTCGCCGCTAATGGGATACCGTTTCCAGGTTGGATTCTCATACCAGGCGACAAACGAGTGTTTACCCTCACCCAGAGCAGTAATATCGGGGCGGCCATCGTTGTTGATATCGGCAATCGCCACCTGATAAGCCCGCGGAATTGAGTCGTCAATCACAATCGGTTCAAACAGTTCATTTGCACATCCGTCAACAACGTAAATCGTTAGAATTGAGAAGGTAATAATAAATATACTGAATTTGTTCATTTTTATGTTCCTCCCATCTGTAACACCGGCATCCTGTCGGCATCTAGTTCCTTTTTTCTATCGGTAGCATCTGAAAAATAGGAGCCAAGTGCAAGCCCACTACGGGTGGCAAAGAAAGCGTCCCCGCTTGCGTTGTCCAAGGAACCCGCTCTCTTACCCACCCAGGGATTTTCATCGAAAGCCTTGCGCATATAATATGATAAACAGGGGAGAATTTAAATGCGAATTATCGCCGGGAAGTATAAAAACAAAGAAGTTCTCACACCGAAGGGGAAAGCGACGCGGCCTCTGTTATCCCGAATTCGTAAATCCTTGTTCGATATTCTGCAACCTCATCTTGTCGAAGCCCGGTTTTTGGATTTGTTCGCAGGCAGCGGGATTGTGGCGATTGAGGCGTTGAGCCGTGGAGCATCTTACGCTCTCAGCATTGAAGCCGATGAGCGAACACTCGAAATTACCAAAAAAAATCAAAAACGTGTTTGTCCGCGAGAACCGTATCGAATCGTCCAGGCGGATGTAATTAAATACCTTCCCCGATTGGCGATGGAGGAAAACCCGTTTCATGTCATTGGAATTACACCTCCCTATGGGAAAAATTATTATAACCGGACTTTAGAATCACTCGGTCAATATCAAGAAGTGTTAACCGAGGAAACGGTCATCTTTGCTCAGAGAGATATCTTCGAGGACATTTCATTGGACTGGCCCTACCTCGATCATATAAGAACAAAGCGTTATGGTAAAACGATGATCGATTTTTTCCTGCCAAAAGAAGATTGACAAACATTTGCGGTTAATTTGAATAAGTTCTGTAGTTCTCTATCGTTTTATGATACAATTGATAGTAGAATAAATCGTATAAATTGAATCAAGTAGGGGATGGCGGGATAATGTATAAGTCAATTCTTTTAGCAGTGGATTCATCACATTACAGTGAAGTCTGTACACGATACGCCTTAGAATATTCCAAAGTACTTGACGCTAAGTTAAACGTCTTGACGGTACTGGATCGCAAAGAACTTGCAACTGTTTTTCCCTATTATTATCCTTCCGCTGATTTTCCTCCCGTTTTTGAAGAATCCGTTTTTGAGAAAAACGAAATCTATGAAAAGCAGAAAGAGCGTGCCACAGAATTGATCGGCCGAATTGAAGATGAATGCCGAAAGATGAACGTGAATTATTCCAGCTCCATTCGCGAAGGTATTGTCGCAGAGGCTATCCTCGACGAAATTCAATGTTGTGATCTTCTTTTCTTAGGGCAGCGGGGAATAGGCGCTGAATTCAGTTCCGGACTCCTTGGATCGAATCTGGAAAGCATTGTTCGGCGTTCTCATCTTCCTGCTATTGTCACCCCGCATGTTTACAGAACATTGCAAAAAATACTTGTATGCTTCGATGGCAGTGAGTATTCTTTGCAAGCCCTTCGTGCGGCAATTCATCTATCAGCCAGCATAAAAGAAAGCAACGTGACCTTACGCCTGCTGGTTGTTCATGATTCGGAGGAGTCAGCAAAGCAAATAGCCGAAAAAGCGGTGAAATATTCCGATGCCTACAATCTGCGTGATATCTTTGTTTATAGAAAAGGCGATCCGGCAGAAGCCATCATCGATGCAGCCCGCACTGAAGATGTAGACCTGGTCGCAATGGGAGCCTACGGACATTCCTATATGCGGGAATTGGTATTGGGAAGTACCACGGAACGTGTTCTCCGCAAGGTCAACCGAGCCCTCCTGCTGCAACATTGATTCGATTCTATCTTGTTGATAATTAGTTCTCCATTCATAACTATTGCTGCCGTTTATTTGTTAAAGATAACACGGGCACGCACCAATCGGTCATTCTGTCACAACATTGCTCATTCCGTGGGGCGGTTCGCGAACCGCCCCTACGGAATGGCAAAATAAATGTAAATTTTTCAGAATAGGTTATCGTTCATCGCTCAAGCCGTTAAAATATGACGTGTATTGTGTATTCATGTAACGCCCCGTGTCCTGCGGGCATCTAGCAAAAAGCTAATCCGAAGTAACGCCCGCATCTTGTGGGCATCTCATAAAAGCCCATGGAGAATTTATGTTTTTTAAGATAAAAAGTATCACCGT
>CAZXSQ010000041.1:13066-21644 GCA_964643335.1 uncultured bacterium | reverse complement strand
GTCAAACTCTGGCAAAAATCACGTTTGCTTCCATTCCGTAAATTGTCGATCAAAAAAATTGAAAAATGGATTCTCGAACATACCAATCCGGAGCTAACAGACGGGATGGGGGCTATCTTCCCTCCTATGGTTTACAATCAGATTGCATTTCATTGCCTGGGTTATGATCCGAAAGGACCGGTTTTATCTGAAGCAGAAAAGCAACTTGACCGTTTCATGATCGAAGAAGAGAACCACATTCGGATGCAGCCCTGCTTTAGCCCTGTTTGGGATACCGGCATAGCCCTTTATGCCTTAACGGAAGCCGGCCTGGATGTAACTCACACATCCATAAAAAAAGCCTGCGACTGGTTGATCAGCAAAGAATGCCGCTATGCCGGAGACTGGACCGTAAACGTTCATAAAGATATAGAGCCAAGTGGATGGTATTTTGAATTCAAAAACGCCTTTTATCCTGACATCGATGATACAGCCATGGTATCTATGGCGATGCACCAATCCGGCTGCGAGGCGGCTGAAAAACCAATAAAACGAGGAATTAATTGGATTTTGGCCATGCAAAACAACGATGGAGGCTGGTCAGCCTTTGATCGCACGAAGCATCGCCCTTTACTTGAGGCGATACCGTTTGCCGATCACAACGCCATTCAGGATCCTTCCTGTCCGGACATCGCTGGACGGGTGCTCGAATGCCTCGGCCACCAGGGGCTGTCTACAAAACATTCGGCAGTTCAAAAGGCCATTCAATTTATCAAGGAACATCAGGAAGAAGAAGGATGCTGGTTTGGGCGATGGGGAGTCAATTATATTTATGGAACCTGGGAAGTATTATGCGGTCTGGAGAATGTTGGAGTCGATGTGAATGAAGACTGGGTACAAAAAGCGGGAGAATGGTTGAAAAGCATCCAAAAACAGGACGGCTCATTCGGTGAATCCGCCAATAGTTATGAAGATCCCAGCCTGAAAGGCAAAGGTCCTTCTACCGCCAGCCAAACAGCCTGGGGAGTGATGGGAATGATGGCCGTCTACGGTACTCGAGATGAATCAGTCGAAAAAGCCATTCAATGGCTTATGGACAATCAAACCCAAAACGGTAACTGGTTTGAGACTTTTTTCACAGGGACAGGATTTCCAGGAGTTTTCTATTTACGCTACCATCTTTATTCACTTTATTTTCCCATCATGGCTATCGGACGTTATATCGAACGAAAAGAATGGGAAGAATGCTAGCAGATTCCTAAAATTAAAGATAATTAATTCAAACTAATCTTCCTTCCCTGATGTGATTGACACATCACCCGGCAAATAATGACGCTATAATTGGTAAAACCACGACCAAATACAATAATCAGGATTCTTTTTAAAATTCGAAATTCTGATGGACTAATGTCCAAGACATAGATGTTCACCATGCGATTTCATACTGTCTTAAAAAATAAAACACTTTTTTTTTACCTTCTGCTGCTCCTGCCTTTAGGAGTGGTAATGCTCCCGAATTTTCAAACAACCTATGAAGAGGATATCCTGCTGCTTTGCGTTTTTTCTTATTTGTGCCTGCGAGCCATAAACGAAAAACGAAAACACATTTCCACAGATTGGCAGCCTGTTTTTATTACTGTATTCGCCGGTGTTATTTACGTTGTCGTGTGGATGGGTTTAGTGCACGGTTACTTGGAGTTATGGGGACGATGGCTGACTATTTTCCCTGCATTTCTTGTTGCTGCTCTCTATTTCAAACCCGAACCACTCCATTCTGTGAGCAGGAATTACCATTTCTTGAAATCCTTACTGATCATCATCATGCTGGTGCTATTCACAAGTGTGTGGATTGCTCATAAATTCAGAGTTCCGAATGAACCCGTATCACCAGTCTTGAATGCAGGCCAATTGATACCCCCATTGATTGCACTCCCAATCCTAGGATGTATTCTGCTGCTATCCCGCAATTTCGGCTCAATAAATCTGGGGATTAACCATCTTTTTCTGCTTCTCCCAGCGGCTTTGGTTACCGGAAGCGTATGGTTGGAAAACACCCAAACCTGGTATCATTGGTATATGGCAGGTCAATTGGAAAGAGCCTGGACTCCATTCAAATATGACGATCCAGAACAAATTGCATCGGCGCAAAAGAAACCTTATGAAGCAGTTAGGGAATACTTAATTGTACATGAGCGCATAACACGTAAAGGTCAAATACCGCGATACCTCAATTGGCCCTATTTCATGAAATTTCGCATGGCCTACCAGGCAATGAGAAAAGAAAATCCATATCACTGCATAAGGTTACTAAATCCCCGCCAAATTGGCCAACCTGATAAGATCGCTTTGCTGAAAAATCACATTTGGCACCTGGATTTTTTGTTGGACATGCAGGTCAGTGAACCTCATTTCCGAAAAGAGCAGCGTATTTTTGTGGACTATGCCATGTCGCCAGACCGTGAAACCGCTTATGTTCTTGACTGTTTCGGGCGAATTTATTCTTATGTGCAGGGAACATTGTGGTTGGAATGGGAACCTCCCCAACATATTAATGATGCCAGCCAATTCACGGTTTACAAAAAAGACGCCTTTATTGTCAGACGGAATAATGGACAGTACTTAGTTTCAAAAAATATTCTTCCATTTAAATTGTATGATCCGTCTCTTCCCCCAGGTCATGAAATCATTGGCATGAAGTCCTTTCATACAACTGACGCCATCTTGCTTTATACCAATTATGGTGAAATTATTCCTTACGGTAATATTCCAAAGGGCTTTCCACTGAACAAACCATTTTCATTCAATGCGCCGGTTATTGTCGATCTTGAACTGGACCTGGATAAACAAGGCTACTATCTATTGGATATGTTCGGAGCGATTCATTCCAGACACCGCCAAGGCTCGCCTTTAATACCTCATATATCACCCCCAGTCCCAAATCAGCTGCTGCCTTATTGGGCCAATCAGAATATGGCCGTCGATCTTGAATTAGATCCCCAGGGACGTGGCATGTATGTATACAATCGTCTTGGAGAGGTCTTTTCAGTCGCAGTCAATCCATATCGGGAAACTTACCGGCCGTCTTCGACTAATTCATATCGTGGGGTAGAGTTGGGTGCGTTCTCGGACGGATCCTTGTATGCATTTGAATCGAATGGGGATATGGTAAACATCCCTTAAAAAGAACAGTTTTTTACCCTTGCCTTGTTTGGCACGATAACTAAACTTTCTTTCATCCATTCTAAAAGAAGACAAATAATGCAACCCCCAATACCAGACAACTCCATTCGTGATTAAAGAAACCACAGTTAAAAAATTTTATTGCCGGTGTGGGATGAGCGGTAACCAACCTTATTGTGATGGTTCACATAAAGGAACCGGCCTGTACCCAATCCTCGTGGATAGTGATAAAGATAAGCAAGTAGATTACTACAGATACCGTCAATCAGGAACATTACCCTTCTGCGACGGGACTCATTCCATGTTGATATCATAAAAGCCCAAAGACTGCTTGACAGAGTTTTTCTTTAAGCACTTTTCGGTTGGGGAGTGGGTTTCTTGGTTTTGCTGCGTTTATTTTTGGCATAGCGGGCAAGTTCGGGAACTTCTTCTTCCAAAAAAGTAGAAAACTCTTCACCGATATCATCACGCTGCAGAGCAAATTCAACCGATGTTTTAATGTAATCCAACCGGTTTCCGATGTCGTGACGTTTCCCTTCAAATTCAAAGGCATATATTCTCTGGTCCCGGGCCATCAAGCGCAACGCATCCGTTAGCTGTATTTCACCGTTTTTGCCGGGCGGTGTTCTCTCAATAAAATCGAAAATATCATAAGTCAGAATATACCGGCCTCCAACAGCAAGATCGGAAGGAGCGGTTTCAACATCGGGTTTTTCAATCAAATCATCGACTATGATTGTACGCTCATCCACAGGGCGTCCCTGGATGATGCCGTAATTGATAACCTTATCTCTCGGAACCCGCTCGACACCAATAACCGGACAGCGCCACACCTTGTAAAAGTTCATCAATTGCCGGGTGCAGGGAGTATCGGAACTTACGATTGTATCTCCCAGTAATGCAACAAAAGGCTCTCCAGCCACATGCTGCTTGGCATAATAAATGGCGTCTCCCAAACCTTTACATCCCTTTTGCCGGATATAATGGATATTGACCAGATTTGAAATATCCTCCAAACATTGGAACAATTCCTGATTGCCCGAAGCAGCAACAGTCTGTTCAAGTTCCCATGACCGGTCAAAATGGTCTTCAATAGCCCGCTTGCCTTTTCCCGTGATGATCAAAATATCGGTGATGCCCGATTCGACAACTTCCTCGATCACAAATTGGATTGTCGGTTTATCAATCAAAGGAAGCATCTCTTTTGGTTGAACTTTGGTCGCTGGAAGAAAACGGGTTCCTAAACCGGCGGCGGGAATCACTGCTTTACGTACTTCTCCCGAGCCAAGATCAGGTATACTCATGGCTGACATAAAACTTCACCTTTCAATACACTATGGGTAAAATAGGCGTCCCCGCCTGCGTCTTAGTTAACGGGGACGCCGATGAGAAGATGCTCTTTTCCATCGGCCTCCATGTGGTTCTTCCGCCCTTAGACGGCGATAGTCATCCGCTTTGATTTCAATCTCTTCACACATATCGATGATACGAGAGGCCAGCCCGCTGTCAATCCGTCTTGAAAGTTCCTCGAAAGGAATTTGTGAGGTGACAACCATCGTTTTGCAATCCTGGTACCTGCGATTGATTAACGAGTAAAGACGGTCCGAGACCCATAATGACGTCTTTTGTGTTCCGAAATCGTCCAAAACAAAAATCTGCTTCTGGAAATCACTTATCAATCTACCCTTTGGCGACGGATCACTCTGAGAATCGTAGGTACTGCGGATTGCATCCAACAAATCCACCACATTATAAAAAACACCGTCAAATCCGCGCATGATCAGGGCTTTCAATATACCTATCGCAATATGCGTTTTTCCAACACCCGTCGGTCCATGAATGTAGAGACCTTTGGTGCGATTCAATGAGTAATCGTTGACATACTGGCGCGCCTTGGACAAACAGGCTTTTAAAAAGGTCGCCCGCGGATCAAACGTATCCAGCGTCTCATCGGTAAAACGAAGCGGAATGCGTGCTTCATTGATGCCCGAACGGATCACTTCCCGGGTAATGCATATGCATGGCCGTGCACCGCTTTCATCGATTATATGGCCATAACCGTCGCAAAGCGGGCACTGAGCATCCGGATCATCTTCGGGTAAATGATCCAGATTGGGTAAATGGTCCTTTATATTCTCGATATTTTTGCTGAGTGATGTAAAATGTTTCATTTTATTCCTCAACCGCATCCATGAATTTCGATATAACTCTATCTCATTGTTTCTGAATTATGGGGAGGTTTTCTTCTCTTCTTCTTTGTCTCTATCTATAGAATGAAGGTGTGACTTGATCCATGCAAGGCTTTTAACCTTTTTTGCATAAGCTTCTGAAAATATATCATAGATCACTCCCATATCATATGTATTTGCGATCTCTTCAAGGTCTTCTACAATTCTCGGTGAAAATCGTGCTCCAAATAGCATTTGATACAGATAAATGACATTCTCCACCGAACTCATATTGACGGTGTTTTGATAATAACGCAACACAAAATTTCCGGCTTTTGAATGGTTTCCTGATAAAGCCGTACGTATTTGAGACTCTTCAAGAGGAACTTTCAGAGGTGTGATGATTCGGCAGGTTTGGGCATCGAGACTTAGATTGTAACGTTCTATCCAATTTCCCCGCTCCAACATTTCCAGTAATGTATTCAAACGCTCGGATGGGATTCCGGTCCACCGGGCCAAATCGTTCAATGAAAAATCGAACCAATGAGGGGTTAAATTTACATCACAATCCAACTCAACCAGTTTGCGGAAAATCAGCCATCCACTTTCTCCCGTATCGGATGCAATCGTTTCGGGCAGACCGCTTTCTTCGATCCAACGGGGGAAAACAATCCATAGTGGGTCACGTCCGATTGTGCTCATCCTCACTATCAACTAGGGCACCAACGAATCTCTTTTGATCCTGCTTCTGAATTTCCTGCTGTGCATGTTCTTCAATTTCATTATGAACCGACTGAATTTCTCTATGTAATGCCTCTAGACGCTCCATAATGGGATCGGGTAAATTGACTTGATCCAGATCAACTCCCTTTCCTTTGACCACTTTTTGTCCTTTGTGCACCACAACGCAGCCGGGAACTCCCACTACCGTACTATCATGTGGCACATCTTTCAATACCACCGATTGAGCCCCGATTTTGACATTGTCACCAATATGTATATTTCCCAACACCTTTGCACCGGCACTGACCATAACATTCTTGCCAAGCGTCGGATGGCGTTTCCCTCTCTCTTTACCGGTTCCGCCCAAAGTAACTCCCTGGAATAACACACAGCCGTCACCCATTTCAGTGGTTTCACCGATGACAACTCCCATACCATGATCGATAAAAATACCACTGCCAATTTGAGCACCGGGGTGGATTTCAATACCGGTCAAGAATCGGCTGAACTGGGAAATCACACGCGGGATAAATGGAAGATGAAGCCGCGCGTGCAAAAAATGGGCAATACGGTGCATAATCATAGCATGGAAACCGGCATAGGTAAAAATGACCTCCAATGCCCCCCAAAATCCACGTGCGGCGGGGTCGTTTTCCATGCAGGCTTTAAAATCTTCTATAATCGTCTTTACTCCTCGAATCAACATAATTAATTTTTCCTGGAATCACGGTTTTTTTAAAAAAAACCATACCAAATAATTTTAAAAGGTATATAGTTTATAACTGTAAATGCAGCCAAAGATGTTCAATGTATTGTAGCCCATTTCGATAAATGGAATGTTCACCGGTAAAACTGGATGAAATCACAGATAACGTTTATTCTTAATAATTTTAAATATTGTAACATCCAAAACCATAACAGGTAATGCAGATTTAAATGGTATCCAATTATCCATATAACAAAATTAAAAAACAATCTATTTTTGGCTTGGCGCAAACTGAGTTGCAGGAGTGGCTGGCAAAACACGGCCATCCGCTCTTTCATTCAAACCAAATCATGCAATGGATATATCAGCGCAATGCCCGGTCATTCGATGAAATGACCAATTTATCAAAAACCTTGAGGCAGCAGCTCAACCAGGATTTTACCATGGATTTGCCTGCCGTCATTGAGCGCCAGCATGACCCGGCAGATGGGACAATCAAATTCCTGCTTGAATTGGCAGACAAGGAGTGCATCGAAGCAGTCGCTATGCTCCAACATGCCGGCAAGAAATCCAAGGCAAATTATACATTGTGTCTTTCGACCCAGGCAGGATGCATGTTTGCATGCCGCTTTTGTGCCTCCGGACAAATGGGATTGAAGCGGGATCTAACCACGGCTGAAATCGTCGCTCAGGCACTGCTATTTAAACATGAAAACATTCCTTTTTCTCGAATTGTATTCATGGGAACAGGAGAGCCGCTTCACAATTTTGAAGAACTTCAAAAAACCATTTCACTCTTTTGCGCTAAAGAAACTTATGATTTTTCTCCTCGCCGCCTGACTGTTTCCACTGTCGGTCTGGTTCCGGAAATATACCGCATGGCGATGGAAGATTGGAAAGTAAAACTTGCTGTGTCCTTACATGCAACCAGCGATTCCAAAAGAGAAAAACTTATCCCACTCGCTCGAGTGTATCAATTGGATCAATTAATGGATTCACTCCTCTTTTATCAAAAACGAAATAAGAGGAGAATTACTTTTGAATATCTCATGATCGATAATTGGAATGATCGTCAACGTGACGCAGAGCGACTAGTAAAATATTGTGATGGGATAATGAGTCATATCAACCTGATTCCCTTCAATCCCGTCTCCAATGCACCCTATCAGCCATCCTCTCATCAAAAAATTGAACGTTTCAAAAACTGGCTTTTGAAAAATAAAATAGATGCAACAATACGTTACAGCCGAGGCCGGAATATCGATGCAGCGTGCGGACAACTTCGACTTAGGAGAGTTTAATTTATTTTGTTTTCTTGTTAAAATCCCTTTATAATAAAGTTAAATAATGTTAATATTATTTCTAAATAATATCATTCATTTTGGATGAATAATGTGTAAAAATCGCTTTCTGCAAGATGGATCATTCGATAAGTTATTTAGCGATGTAACTAATGTTTACAAAAACCTTCGTTTAGATGATAATTCGGATGAATTCATGTTTTATTTCATCGACTCCATCTTATACACTTTTCAAGAAAACAAAATTCTGCTTGAAATGCTGGAAAATGTAATCGTAAAAGCCAAGCAACAAAATTTGCCAAAAGATGTATGGGGCCCTTTAACAGAAGCATCAAGGCATATTAAATCAGGTATGATCACCCTCCACGAATTGCTATTTCTGGCTAGAAACGATGTTGAAAACATCAATCTCACCGATTTCTTTTCTTCCGTATAGATTTTTTTTCAATATTTCGGGTCTTCCTATCGTTTTTAAACAAGGGATATTACAATAATTCATTTTAATAGTTGAATTTACACCA
>CAZXSQ010000041.1:0-13056 GCA_964643335.1 uncultured bacterium | reverse complement strand
TACACCATTATTGAACATTGCTTAATCCTAGCTGCCATTTAAAAGCAAGAAACATTTTAAAAGGGGAGAATTGATCTCACTTCCATTCCATAGTACATTAAAATAAGACTTGTCAGCTAAATCAGAAAAAGATTAGTTTAAAAATACATACTTAACGTCGATATTTTCTACATGTATAATATATTTTCACTTACATATGTGCAATAAAACCAATGCTTAAAAGACTCATTTGGATTAAAATAGAAAATGAAAAAAAATATTATCGTTGTTGATGATGATGCCACAACCCGGCTTTTACTACAAACTCACTTATCAAAACTGGGGTATTCAGTTCAATGTGAAAAAGACGCCGCCGGTTTGAAAAAAACACTGGAAAATATGGATTTTGATGTGCTTTTGCTCGATATCTATCTTCCGGATGGAAATGGTATCGAGTTGATTGAAGAAATTCATGAAGGACTTCCCGACCTTCCCATCATCATCATCACCGCTCACAGCAGTATTGAAAAGGCAGTGGAAGCCATGCGCAAAGGTGCTTACGATTTTTGCTCCAAGCCTATTGATTTCAACAGAATCACCGTGTCGGTGAAAAACGCTCTTGAACGCAGCGCGCTCAAAAAACAAGTGACCACATTCCAACGGACTCACCGCAGCCATTTATGTGATCTCATCGGTGAAAGCCCTGAAATGCAGGTACTCTTCAAAATCATAGAAACTGTCTCTCCCACCAACGCTCCCGTCATGATTACAGGAGAGAGTGGGACTGGAAAAGAATTGGTGGCTCGTGCAATTCATCAACTCTCACCACGAAAGCCAAAGGAATTAGTGGACGTAAATTGTGCCGCCATACCAAAAGAATTGATGGAAAGCGAGCTGTTCGGTCACGAACGCCATGCGTTTACCGGTGCAAACAATCGTTATATCGGCCGCTGTGAACGTGCTCACGAAACCACTTTATTTCTGGACGAAATCAGTGAAATGGATATCAATCTCCAGGCCAAACTTCTACGCTTCCTGCAGGATTTCAGTTTCTACCGTGTTGGGGGAAAGGAAAAAATAACGGTCGATACAAGAGTGATATCCGCCACCAACCGAGATCCGCTGGATGCTATCAGTTCAAGCCACCTGCGGGAAGATTTATACTATCGGCTCAATGTTATCAGAATCCCGGTTCCTTCATTGCGCGATCACCGGGAAGATATTCCAGTCTTGGCAGAACATTTCGTGGCGAAATATTCCGATCAACATAACAAGCCTTTTCAAGGTGTCTCCACTGAGGCTCTGGATGTACTTTGTATTTACTCGTGGCCGGGTAATGTACGGGAACTCGAGAACTGCATCCATCAAGCCGTTGTGTTAAACAATGGGGAATATTTAGAGCGTTCAATGCTACCCGAACACATACGATCAATCCACACAGAAAGTTCAGAATTGATGTTCCATGAGGAAGAACCAGAAGAAAAACCTGAAAAAGTAGTCACCGTTGCTGTTGAAAATCCAAATTTGAAGCCTAAAGATCAAATTGTTCCATTGGAAGAAATAGAGAAACAAGGCATCGAAGAGGCCTTAAAATTGACTAAAGGAAATGTTTCCAAAGCAGCGGCAGGCCTGCAGGTTAGTCCTGCAACGCTTTATCGTAAAATTCGCGATTATGATCTGGGTCTTAAGAATTATAAATAGATTGTAACTTCATCGTCTCTGCGGTATCGACATAAAAGCCGGCAATTCGCCGCCGCGAACATCGTTACAAAAAGAGAGATTTAAATAAATTTTAATTGAGAGAGGTGTATTTGGCATTAAAAACATGCTCTGCCACACGTTCTACCAGAGAACGCTCATATCCCACAAATAATGAATGAGCGATAAATGAGTTTCTTGCCATTGCCAAACATATATTATCCTCACCCATGATCTCCAAAACCTGCTTGTCCAGATAAACACTGGCAAGTTTTCGAGCGTCTTTGAGTAAATTTTTGGTAAGATAGTACTGTTTCATGATCTTTACATGTTTGGCATTTCGGTCTTTAAAATTAATTATCGGAATCGCTAAATCATACTTTAGCCAACTTTCAAAAAAATGTCACATATTAAAATATATTGTAATGATTCCTATCAATATTAAATAATATTTTCTTCTTATATTATTACGTAAATTAAACAAAAATATTGTTATATGTACATATTTTCTTCTAAAAAAATAAAGTTTATCAAATAAGTAATTTTATTGTTTAAAGCCAAGTGATTCCCTTTAAAAGAATGTCTGCCGATTTGAGGACTGGAATATAAACCTTTTTCATTGATGTTTTTGGGACATAATAATAAACTTGACGTGGAGGCTATTATGATTAAATTCGCCAATTTTTTAATTATCTTGATTCTAATGGATTTTGTGTTTAACCTTCCCGCAAGCTCATCTCAGGAGAACACAAATATGCTGCCGGTGAACTTCGAATCATTTCAATACCCCGTACCAACTTCAATGGAAGAATGGGAAGAAATAAAACCTGTACTTCGCGCTAAATTACGGCGTTTGTTAGGCAATCTTCCTAGAATGTTTACGCCGGAACCTGAAATCACCCCATTAGAAGAAAATGAAATCTATACACTCAGCAAAATCGAATTTGACAACGGTGCGGGGCACACGGTTTATGGTTATCTTGTTATCCCAGCAGGCCGCACTGAACCCGGTCCGGCTATTCTTTATCACCATTATCACGGCGGTGAATATGATAACGGCAAAGAAGAAATCTTGAAAAACTATCCGGTAGACACAAGCCCGGCTGAAGTATTTGCAAAAGCGGGATATGTTGTTCTTGCCATCGATGCTTACGCTTTCGGTGAACGGCAGCACCAAGGACCGGCAGAAGAAGAGGAGTCAGGGAACCGAACCGAAGCCGCACTTTTCAAAACATTTGTCTGGGAAGGAAAAACGTTATGGGGGATGATGGTGCGTGACGATATCCTCGCCCTGAATTACCTCCTTTCACGGCCCGAAGTGGATCCTGAGCGAGTTGGCGCGACCGGTATGAGCATGGGAAGTACCCGAACCTGGTGGTTAGCGGCACTTGATGAACGAATCAAGGCTTCGGTTTGTGTGTGCTGTCTAACCCGATATCAAAATCTGATTCAACAGGGTGACGTAAACGAACACGGGATTTATTATTTTGTACCGGATATATTATATGAAGGCATCGATATGGAAGCGGTGGTAGGTCTGATTGCTCCCCGTCCTCTATTAACCCAAACCGGCGATCAAGACGCCGGTTCCCCGGTTGATGGCGTCAAAATGATCAATCAATTCACTGAAGAAATATATGATTTATATGATCAATCCGATAATTTCGAAGGTATAATATATGAAGGAGTAGGACACAATTATATTTCGGATATGTGGAGAAAAACCCTTTCCTGGTTCAATACTCATCTAAAATAACAAATTATGGCAGTAAAAACTCCTCGTTCAATCAAACCCTCTTTTGAATTTCCAAAGGTTATGCTGGCACCGGTCGCCGGTGTCAACGATAGAGCAACACGGGAAATCGCCCAGTCAAAGGGATGTCCGCTAACCTTTTCTGAACTGATCAGTGCAAGAGGAATCACAGAAAACAATTCGGGTACATTCAATATACTGAATGAATGCCGTTGTGAACATCCGCTGGTTGTTCAGATTTTTGGCAATGAGCCGAATGTTATCTACGACGCCGTGCGCGAAATTGAAGATATGGGCGCCGATGGAGTCAATCTGAATCTTGGATGCCCAGTAAAAAAAGTTTTCAAAAATAAGTCTGGCTGTGGATTGACTATATTCCCCGTCGAGCTGGTTAAGGTTATTCGTGCCATGCGAAAAGCCACCAATCTCCATCTTTCTGTAAAAATTCGTGCTGGAGTCAATCATAAGTCCCTGAATTACAGAATGATAGGCGATATTGCACAGGGTGAAGGCTGCGATGCGCTTATTTTCCATGCCCGAACCCGGCTGATGGGCTTCGGAGGACAAGCACAATGGGATTGGATCGCTGATTTGAAAGATTATCTCGATATTCCAGTTATCGGCAACGGAGACGTGATTGACCCTCTTTCGGCTCAACGAATGATCGATCAAACACAGTGTGACGGTGTGATGATCGCGCGTGCGGCCTATGGTAATCCCTGGATTTTCCGTGAAGTGGAGCATTATATCACTCACGGAGTTCACTTACCGCCTCCTGATTTCGAAGAGCGTTTTGAAACGCTTCTTGATCACCTGCGTTTAGCTGTAGAAAAAAAGGGAGAACGCAGGGGAGTTCTTGAAATGCGCAAACAAGTTGGATGGTATATTAAAGGAATGCGGAACGTTCGGGCACTGCGGGACAAGGTGAATCAGTTGGAAACATTAAAAGAAGTTGTCTCGACCTTATATGAATGGGTTGAGACTATAACACATACCGATCAGTTATGCTATGAGAAGAATTAATTCTTCATGCATTCATGTCATAAATTCACCTCATATGTAGTGAATGGGTCTTTTTCTTCAATATTGTAATGGTGTTCTTCTTTTCCACCAGGATAGAGACGCCTTAGATCATTAATATATTGGCGGTTGTTTTTAACCAGTATAAAGGAAACCGGTCCTCGCCGTGGAACTTTGTGTTGCAGAAATTCTTTAGGATTTTGGATATTTTCGCCTTCCGCAAAAGGAGCAAGAAAACGGATATTTCCATAGGAAAAATAAAAATAGGGGTAACCGAATAAATAATTGTATCGTGTCGGTCCCCCGTCACGGATATATTTGGCGATTCGCGTGGAATCATCGGTAAATTGTGGATGCAGCATGATTTGATGGAAATAACGATGCATCCCCATAACCAAAATAATAAAAGCAATCAAGCAGATCATAATCGTACGGACTTTGGGATTCCACCGGAATTCACGGCTGAACTGTTGAATAATAGCATAGAAAACCGGTGCAGCTATCAGCAATAAAAATGGGATAGCCCCGACCAGTCGTTGATAAGCAGGAGCACCATTCGTAAGCACACTTCCAGCAATGATGGTTATCACCGTCCAGTAAAGTAGTAACAGGGAAGAAGTATTAAGTAAGGAAAAAAGCAACACCATACATCCAGCCGTAAATAAAATAGCCGGTAACGGATCCAACATCCCACCATTCTGACGATTCGAAAGAAATGGGCTTTTGTCGGCATGGGATATTGTGCCAAGAAAACTGCGTTTAAATTGGCCTTCAATTATTTCCGGCATAGGAGTATTCGGGGGGTAATCAATTTTAATCCATTTTCGCCCTTCCTCAGAAAAAATAGATACAGCACTGGCGCGCGAGAAGAAAGCAGTGGGATTGTACCAATAATTACCGATGATTGGTGAAATAGACACCCATAAAGCGATAAAAAATGTGACTATGCCTACTGCAGCTCGCCGGAAGTCGATACGCCGGGTAATAAATAACAGCAATAGTGTCGAGATGGCTAAAGGCGGCAATAACTTCCCTGCCTGATAAGAAATAATACTCAGACCGCAAATCAGCCCAGCGGCACAGTATGATTTTCCATCATGATCCTGTAGACCTCTAATTAAGAAATAAAGACCGGCCACCGTAAAAAAGGTGGTTTGATTGTAGCCAATTCCCATTCTGCAGAAATGAATCATAAAAGTGGATGAGGCAAACAAAAAAGTTGCAATGGCTGCCGGTACTGGCAACACAAGCCGGCGTGAAAGGAGATAAAAAAGAGGTATTGTTGCGACACCAATCAAAGAGGAAACCATTCGTATACCGAAAAGATCATCGCCAAACAACCACATTCCCCAGCCAGGAAGCAAAAAGAAAAAATTGGAGATATGATACCAACCCAGATCAAAAATATTCCATTCACCTGATTCTCGAAATTCGATGCTGTAAAGCCCGACTTCGCCTTCATCCCCGTGAACATCTGTCGGGACTTGGGTCATACCGACAATGTATAAACAAGCGGCCAGTAGGATAATAATGATAACTGAAGTATTGGCCCAATATTCAGCAGCTGGCGATTCTATCTCCCGCTTTAATTCAACTTGAGATTCTTCTTCATAATCTTCTTCACTCACACTCCCTGTTGAGAAAGGCACAGCCAGCCGGACCGATCCGAGTTGGAGAGCCTTGCGTTCTCCTTTGGTTTCTGAATGAATACCTTTTGATTGACGGAAAAGAAAATAGACCCCAATTCCCCATACAGCCATTGGAATGTACCACGGCAAAGTATACTGTAAATCTGGGATTTTTCGCAAATGATAATATTGAGCAAATAAAGCAATGACCGGCCACACAATCAAAAAAATAGTCCACATCCAGGAAAAGGGGAAGACTATCTTACTTTCAGATTGCCAGTTCTTTTTCGGAATCAAAGAATGCCTTGCATCCCAAAAAGTGAAAGCAGCCAAAAAGAATGAAGCACACCAAAAACACCATTTTGGGTAATAAGGCGGTGAAGCAGACGCCTCTGTCAAATAATCGTAAGCAATCCCCAAGGTTAGCCCATACGCCAAAATCAAAAAGATTTTGGAAAAGATTGTACCTTGAGGTAACAGCCAGCTTAAAATTCTTGAGATCAAAGCCACGACAAGTAAAAAAACAGGATTTTGAATAAAGTTGAAGAATTCCTTAAATTTATAAAAAAGGAATTTACGTTTGTTAATGGAAGTGACTTGGGCTGGAGCCGTTACCGGAGCAGGAAATTTGTCTTGGATCGCGCATAAATATAAATTTCTTTCAGGCTGAAATACCGCAGATTGAATATAGTTTAGATCATCATGAATAACTCGCTGACCGCCGGATTGCGTAATTTTAACTAGCCGCTTTTGATCTCCGTCAGCGACTAAAATGTCCCCATTCGGCAGTAGAGTCATTTTTAATGGATGATCAAATCCGGTTC
Source organism: uncultured bacterium (assembly GCA_964643335.1). Classification (GTDB taxonomy): domain Bacteria; phylum Hinthialibacterota; class Hinthialibacteria; order Hinthialibacterales; family Hinthialibacteraceae; genus CAZXSQ01. The sequence goes on along the minus strand of CAZXSQ010000041.1, from coordinate 6,154 downwards.
GCTGTGTAAGAATATGGCCCTGTGGATTTATTTCCAGAATACGGTGATGATCAAAATCGCTGACCAGCGTATGTCCATTTCCCAGCCGAAGCGCATCCATCGGTTGGGCCAGTCCATCAGAATGCTGCCATACGGCTTCTCCATCCGGGGTAACCTCCAGTATACGGTTCGATTGGGCGTCACAAACCAGATAATTTCCGTTCGAAAGCAAATCCGCATCCGTTGGCCCGGCAAAAGAAAAAGGGATATCAACCTGTTCTTCCGTTTCCAGATAATATACAAAAACCCGTTTGCCTACACGCGAAGTCAAGAGAAATATGTTTTCCTGCAAAACATCGACATCATTAAGCCCCTCAAACATGGTGGAAAAAAATTGCTCTCCATATCGATCATAAAAAAGAAAATCCCCTGCTTGAGTGACAATGACATACTCTTGTTTGGAGGGCAGAATTTCAATATCCGTTGGATTATTCGGCAAAGACCAAAATCCAAAGATGTTATGAGGAGGTTTCAAAAGCAGAATGCCGGGAGAAACTGGAAATCCATTGACAATGATTTGTTTTTCAGTTTGACCAAATGAAGGTAAAGTCGCGCATAGAATAAAAAATAACAATGAAATCGGTAGAATGCGATTTGACATAGTGGAATTTAAGTTCGACAGTGAAATTCAGGCTATATATAAATAGGGACACCAATCGCGCCCCTATTTTGTTTCCAGACATAATATTTACATGGTTTAGTCCTGTTTTGGCAATGATTCACCCGGATTGTTTTGTATCGCTGGTTTCCTGGTTTAGTTCTTCCTGATTCAGCTCTTCCTCACTCAATGCGGCCTCTTCTTGGGTTTCTTCCGGTTCCAGATATTCAGTGTTGTATCGAATATTGGATTCGGCGCTCACCTCATCTATCCAGGCTGAAAAAGCCAAAGACTGCATTCTTTGTTCCATGTAACGTTCCATGCGCTCTGCCATGGTAGGCTGCTGAGTGTCTTCCTCTTCAGGGGGCGGGATTTTTTCCAAAACCTGGAGGATATAGACTCCGGTCATAGGGCCTTGCACCCGTTCATCTTCCTCATTGAATTTCGTCTGATAATTCTCGATCAAATTGGAGATTTGTCCCGGTTCCATGGCAAAAGCAGTTTTTGTCAAGGAGAGAGCGGAACCGATACCTGGAACCGATCCCAATCCACTGATTTCCAAAGGTCCGCGATACGTGCCCCCTTTACTTGGCAGTTCCTCTTCTTGACTTTCACTGTCTACATATTGATTCAAATCAATGGAACGTGTGGCTGAAAGTGGGGTAAATGAACTTGAATTGAGGGTTAATTTGATAGCTTCCAGTGTTTTTTGTGCTTCCTGTCTGGCGATATCTTCTGCTAAATACAGCCGGTAATCCTTTTCTACATCTTCCTTGGCTTCCTCAAAATCGGGCAGATAGGAATCTTTGACATCCAAAAGTTGTATGACATAAAATCCTTCCAGTTGTTGTTGCTGCTGTTGCATACGCGGTGATCTGGAACGGGTCATCACTTCAATTTCTTGGGATATATCGCCTTTTTCCAGATTGAAGGCTTCTTGATTAATTTCACGTTTAAAGCCCAAGCCGGGAATTGCTTCATTCTGTTTAAAAAATTCCGTAGAACCACTTTCTATCATTCGATCGGCGGCACCTTCCAATAGGGACATTTGGTGATCAAAAACATAATTTCCGAAAGAGATGGCTTCTCCTCTGGCCAGACTTTCCGCACGATCCTGTAAATAAGCTTGCTCAACTTCCCGCCGCACCTCATTCAATTCAGGAAGATGGGGTGGCTCAATCGCTATTACTTGGATGATGTACTCAACGCATCACTGACTTCTCCTTGGTTTAACATAAATGCAGTATTGACGATCGCCGTTGGACGAGGACCAAAGCCGGGTATAAACTGATCAGTTCGTGAAAACAAATCCGAAACTTGTGTCTTCAGCCCTCTGTCCTCCGCAACCGTTTCTAGCGCCAGAGAAGCGCTTTTGATTTTTTCCGCGTCTTCTTGAGCGGCTAGAGTGGCAATCTCTTTTGCTTTATCCTGTTTTATGTCTTGAACAACATCATCCTGCGCTTCCTCCAATGTCATGGGGCGGCTTTCACGATGATCCAGTTGTTCAATAAGATAGAGGTTTTCTGACATGCTGTTGCCCGCCATGGCAACTCTGTCATCAGACGTAGAGGCAAAGGCCGTGGACGAGAAGAAGAATCGTTCACGCCTCGGTATTCCAGGGATTTCATCTCCCCGGGCAAACCAATCTGTGATTTTGATTTCATAGTCCTCTTTTAATTCTTCCAGGGATTCCAGCGACTTGGCGAATTCCCTGAATTCTTCAAGTGCTTTTTGTTTTTTCAATGTTTCAACAATTTCATCCTTTGCTTCTTCCAATGAATCCGTGCCTTCTTCTTTACGGTCTTCGACCAGAATCAAATGGTAGCCGAATTGGGTTTTTATCGGCTCGGATACCTGACCTAGAGGCAAATCAAAAGCGATTTTATCGAATTCGGGAACCATATCCCCCCGATTGAAATACCCCAGATCCCCACCTTTTTCAGCGCTGTAGTTATCTTGTGAATACTGTTCTGCCGCTTCTGAGAACGGCATTCCTTCCTCGATTTCTTTTCGAATCTCCAATAACCGTTCCCGGACTTGCTGCTCTTGTTCCGCAGTAAGGCCTGGTGTTACGCGCAGGAGAATATGTCGGGCTTTGGCCTGTTCTCCATGCTCAAAACGTGTCAGATTCTCTTCATAATATTCTTTGATTTCTTCTTCTGTTATTTCCTGCTTTTCCGCCAATTTTTCTATCGGCTGAACAATATAGCGAACTTTAACTTGTTCAGGCATCTTGTACTTATCAGGATTGCTTTTATATCGTTCTTGTATTTCCGCGTCGGTAACCACAGCGTCGTTAACAAAATCATTGGGTGTATAGGCAATATACCGAACACGCCTTTTCTCAGGGATCTCAAAATTTTCTTGATTTCGTTCGAAAAAACGTTCTACAGCAAATTCCTCAACGCTGACACTACCAATGTAATCAGAAGGGAGAAATTTGGCATAGGCGATTTTCCGTTGTTCCGGCACTCGGTATTCTTCACGGTTTTCTTCAAAATATTGCTTGAGACCCTCTGAAGTGGGAGTTACATCATCAACGTATTTTGAAGGCTCAAAAGCAAGAAATTCTATTTTAACCTTTCCTTTTCTTTGTTTTTCCAAACGTTTGTTTTCAGAAGCGGCTCTATAAACGGACTGCTGGACCACGGTGGACATTTTTCCCATGGTAATGGAATTCCGCTGGCTTTCCTCATACTGAACCTGGGGAATCCGGTTTTGGAAAAGAACCTGACGATACCGTTCTACGCTGAAGTTTTTGTTCTCGTCCTGAAAATACGGCTGTTGTCGAATCGTTTGCCTGACTTCCTGGTCTGTAGTAGCAATTCCCCATTTTCCAACCTTCTGATCCATAAGTACAGCAGTAATAGAGTTACTCAAAGCCTGTTGTTCAAGCTCGTCTTTGGAGAGTTGCTGATTACTGCCGTACTGCTGACGCATTCGTTCTTCTATATTTCTTATTTGATTGCGCCATTCTTGGTCGGTTACTTCTTCCCCATTTACTTTAGCCACCCATTGATACACGGGAGGTTCAGCACATTTCCCGTAACCGTAAAGCAAAACAAATGATGGGATAACCAAGTACAAAGTGTACTTCATAATATTTTTCTTATGCCGATTCATCCATTCAAACATGAACGTGGAACCTCCTAAACTGAGTCAAAAAAATTGTGTTTACTTTATACTTATTGAATTGATGGTAACGAATCTACCATCGATGGTTTTTGCTGTATTCGAAATGCAATATCACGACTAAAAGCCGGAATTTCTATAACGAATCCGCTATCAGTAGCGGTAACGTCCGGCAACTCTTTCACTTCTCCTGTATATGGATCAAACCGTTCGACAGAAAATACCCCTTGTTGAATTTCAGGGAGTGTCAACCGAGTTGGTTCAAGCGATTCAAGCAGCCGGTATCTATCCAAGGTTGCGAATTGGTGAAGTTGATCGTGAATCCACAATAATATTCGATTTTCATTTCCACGAGCATAGGCTTTTGGCCGCTGTGTGAAGTTCCCGATACGATAATTTTTTACCCGAAACCAATCCAATCCGGTATTCCGTATGATAATTCGGTGTTGTCCTTCGGGAAGTGGAATAGATACATTTCCTGCTTCATTTATTGTAGAATCATTTTCAGATGGAGCGAATACCCGTCTAAAAACCCGTTCGTCATCCACCCATACAATACAGTTAGCGCCACTTGCAGAAACTCGGTCAATTTGAAAACCGAATTCGGCGGGATAATCGAGATGGATCAAAAAAACCGGATTCGGTGCCATATCCCGGTGATACTGACCGTGAACAAACTGCGAACACTCATTTAAATGTTCAACTTCACCATTTGGATGGATTTTGAATTCTTTACGAGACGTAGAAGCCCATCCCAAGCCTGGAGTGAAGACAAAATCACCTAGATTTCCCGGTTTGGGCTGAATATGAGTTTCCAATGAAGCCGGGTTTTCCGCTAACCAATTAAAATCTTTGATATAGCTGGATATAATACGGAAATGGGAATACAAGTTGAACGGCCGAATCCAATTATCCCACCACCATGTCATCGCAGTACCGGCATCCCAACTGTGAACGGAAGCCCAGAGTTGATTGTGGAGAATCACTCCCTCTTCATCTTCGCGATTTGGACCACGATAATCATATGACATCTCGCCAAAAAAATGAGGGGCATTGGGATACTCCCGCGCATTTCTTTCTGAAATAGTCATAAGTTTACTTATAATATTGTTGACATAGGCATGAGTTTGGAGATAGTCGAGACCTTCAATGGTGTATACTGATGGATTGTTACCGGAAGCGCTGGTCGTTTGAAGATGGTCATACGGATCGATCCCGTGAAGATAAGACGACATCACTTCATGCCAGGATTTAACAGCAGAAAAGTGATAATTGGAGGTCAAGTTTACTTCATTCCAAAATTCCCAAGCCATTAAATGTGTACTGTACCCCCATCGAGCCACTAAATACCGCAACCGATCGCGGTAGTGTTTTTTGGCTTGATCGCTGGTAAAAAACTGTTCGGGAGAATCTAGAAAACCGCCGTTTGCAGTATTGTAAGGATTTTCATCCCAAATGGGATTGGTTCTGGCAGAATATTGGCCATGGTGATTGATAACCCATTGGATATAAATGCCTCTTTCTTCTGCGGCCTGAAAAATACCGTCAATCATAGCGGCATTCTTTAAATTGTATCTTTCAAACCCATGATACGGCCTGCCATGATGGGATCCGTAGCCGTCTTTCCATACCAGCTCAGTCATTCCCCAAGGGCACATCCAAATGCGAATCCAATTGATGCCAGCGTCTTCACATTCATCCAAATAGTCCAACCAAGTGGATAATTCCGGTGGATTAACCCAGCCAAGATTCTCCCCCAAAGGAAAGTAAGATTCACCATTGGAAAAAGCAAAGTACCGGGATTCTCTATCGGCCAAACGAACAAAACCACGTTTTTGTTGCGATGACACAGTGAAAGTGCCGAAAGTAACCTCCGAAACTTGTTCCGGTGTGAACATCACTACTCGGTACTCGTAATCTCCAGGCAATGTTGGAGTAAACCGCATTTTCCATACTTTTCTGCCATCATAAAAACAGGGTACTGTGACTGATCCTATCGTATCAGAGGATACTAGAGCGTCCACACGAATTTCACTTAAGAAGAAAGGATTTTTTTCCTTAGTGTTTATTTCAAAAGAAGCTTCAAAAAGTTCATGTGCTTTTATATTGACTGGATTTTCGCCAACTAAAACAGGTACACCGGATACACATACAAAAACAACGAGAAGCAGAAACTCCAGAAAACAACGTCGAAAGTAGAAAACCATTAAAAAGTCTTTCAATACATAAAAAGATTAATACCCATAAAGTAGGGTAGACTCAAAGCGAAGCGTTTGTCTCATAACAGGTTAGACACATAGGTCTAACCCATCAGGATAGCCAAACTTGAGAGGTTAGACACATAGGTCTAACCCTACATATGGTAGGGGCAAACCTATGTCCGCC
>CAZXSQ010000040.1:14977-21680 GCA_964643335.1 uncultured bacterium | reverse complement strand
ATATTACCTTCACTGTAATATAACTTGTTTAAGTTATTTTTCCACACTTTCTTAGCCCTTGTCCTTGAAACAAGCGATAAACATTGCCCTTGAGTATAATCCCCAACTGGCCGCGCAGAGACAAGATGTTTCCGCCGCTGCAGCCCGCAAAGACCTTGCCTTCTCTCGCGCACTACCCAATATTCGGGCCAGAACCAGCTACACCGATTACATAAACGACCAACCACTGATAACGATCGGCGGCGATCCGCGCGGCCAGACCTTCACAGATAAGATTGCAAACCCGGGTTTGCTGTTGGATATGCCGATTTTTACTAGCGGCCGTATCATAAATCAGATCAAAGCGGCCGAGTTACTCAGGAAGGCATCGTCCCACACACTGGCCCGTACAATCCAGGAAATGATCTTCAATGTTTCCAGTGTGTTCTACAGTATTCTGGCACAGGAAAAAGTCATCGAGTCTTTACAGTTTTCACTTAAGGCCCTCCGGGAGCACTTAAAGCAGGTGAAAAAACTGATTGCAAATCAAAAAGCAACCAAGGTCGACCGCTTGCGCATAGAAGTCCGGTTGGCGAATGTCCAGGAGAATCTGGCACGATTTCGAAATATCCTGGAAGTGGAACGTTATGCACTGGCAAATCTTTTGGGAATAGAAAATATAGCAGGTGTACTGGAGCTTAAGGGGAAACTGGATTTTAAAAAGAAGTCCCTGCCCCCATTCAAAGATGCGGTGCGAGAGGCGTATAAGAAACGGATGGATTATCAGGCGGCCAAAAGAAATGTGGAAGCCGTGGCGAGGCAGCTGGACGTGGCCCGATCCGAGTTATGGCCAATCATTGACTTAGAAGCGTCTTACGGTGAACGTTGGGATGTCTCCAATATAAGCAAACACGAAGATGCAGGCTGGTTCGGGGTGACATTGAGTCTGCCGCTATTCGAAGGCGGCCGTCTCAGGGCGGCTATTCGGGAGGAAAAGTCAAAGCTGGCCGCGGCGCAGGAGCGCCTGAGGAAGCTGAAACTTCAGGTACGGCTCGATGTGCAGACTGCCCTCAGTATGTTTCTTCAGCTCAGGAACGAGTAAAAGCCACTCGAAAATCCATCAAACAGGGTAAAGAGAGTTTACGAATCGAGCGGCTGAAACATCGGGTGGGAGAAGCCGCTGTTACAAACGTATTGGACGCCCAGGCAGACCTGCTTGAATCCCAGTCGAATTACTACCAAGCGTCGGGGGATTATAACATCGCATTAGCAGAACTGAAACTTGCCATGGGGAGAAGATAACCGTGATCAAAACAATTATACGTGTACTGGCGTTTTTGGTGGTTTTTGCAGGGCTGATTCTCGGCGGTTTTGTACTGGTCTCCCAAAAGAAACAGCAGCTGAAGCAAGCCCCGAAATTCGGGCTTAGTCCAAAACTGGTAACGGTGACTACGGCGACGAAAGGTACATTCACACAGAAGCGTAATTATTTGGCTGTGGTGGAACCGGCACAGACAGTTCAAATAACCGCAAGGGTAACTGCCATTGTGGAAGAAGTTCTGTGTGACGAGGGAGAGTGGGTAGAGGCAGGAGCCGTCTTGGTAAAACTAGACAGGGAAGAAGCAAGGCATCGCATTCATGGAGTCGAAGCCCAGATAGAACAAGCGAAAGCTGAACTTGCTGCTAACAAGGAGACCATAAGCGCACTGGAACACTCTCTACAATACTTCAAAGCCGAGACGCGGCGTTACAAACAACTGGCGGAGGGTGATGCCGTTCCCGAGTCTCAGGCAGAGAAAGCCAGCGAAATGGAAGCGGAAATTCAAGGCAATCTGGATTCTGCAAAGAAGAGATCTGTGGCTATCAAGCATCGCATAATCTCACTCGAGCAGAAAAAAGAAGAACTCAAAACCCGGCTCGGCTACTATATCATCAGAAGCCCGTTCGATGGAGTTATCAGCGACCGGATGGTGGATACGGGTGATTTGGCATCCCCCAATAAAGTACTTGTGGAAATGGAAGACAGAGGCGCGCTTAAACTGTGCTTTGATATACCTCAGAAGGATTTACCCGCTGTAAAACAGGGTCTGCCTGTCCACTTCTCAGTGAAAGGTACGAGAAAGGCGGCAAAGATATCGCTGATGCATCCATCCCTCGACCAAGCCCATATGATGCGGGCCGAAGTTCATCTATCACCAGACCGGAAGGATGGAGTGCTCTCAGGCGCATACATGCCCGTTTCTGTGGTGGTGGACGAGTACAAGAATGCAATTCTGATACCCCGGACCAGCCTGATTGAATCATCTAGTGGAAATCGGTACGTTTTCGCTGTCAAGCAAAACAAACTTGTGTCCTATCCGGCCCAGGTTCTTGGCTTCACTAATGATCAAGCAGCGGTTAAGGGTGTCACTGCCGGTATGCAACTGGTTCGCAACACCTATCTGGGTTGGGCACAGCTTTCGTCGGGTGAGAAGGTAGAGGCTGTGGAATGAACCTGACTCACTCGGCTCTGAAGCACCCCTACGCCGTTATAGCACTAGTACTGCTGGTTATCTCCATGGGAGTATTCGGTTATCTCCGCACGGCCATTGATCTTTTTCCTGAGACGGCACCGCCTCAGGTTCTTGTCGTAACTATACAGCCAGGGGCAAGTGCAAATGATGTAAAGGATAAAATAACCGAGGTCGTGGAGAAAGAACTCAACACCATCAGCGGACTCAAACAAATCCGCAGCACTAGCCGTGACCAGGTATCTTCCGTCATGGCTGAATTTTATTATACAAAAGGCCTGGGCGAGGCGGTGTTGGACGTCCAGAATACCATTGGACGCATTCGTGCGGACCTTCCTGAAAATATCCGTGAGCCGCGTATCTACCGGCTGACTGAAGAGACCTCGCGTCCGCTCCTTACCCTGGCTTTAAGCCCGAAAGAGGGCAGCCGCCGGAACCTGTCGGAAATCCGGCTGCTGGCCGAGAATCAGATCAAAGACCGCATTCTCAGGCTGGAGGGTATTGCAGATGTGGATGTGTTTGGAGGCCATAAGCCAGAAATCCAGGTAAAGGTAGACCGGGATAAAATGGCAGCCAACGGAATCTCCATCCAGGAACTGATTACTGTGTTGGATGAACAGAATATCTCCATCCCCGCTGGTACGATATATGCCGGGGATAGTGAATACCTGGTTCGTACGGCTGGTGAGTTCAAAGAATTAGAACAAATCAGGGAACTACCGGTCCGGCGCATAGAAAAAGGACTACTTCGTATATCAGATTTAGCCACAGTGAAACTCGGTGAGGAAGAACGGCGCAGCATTTATCACGGCAACGGCCGGGAAGCCATTGCTTTAGGCATCATAAGGCCTGACGGGGCAAATACAGTGGCTTCGATTAAACGTGTAAAAGAATTCCTTCCCCAGCTTCAAGCCATGTATCCGAACATTCGATTCGAGATCACACAGGACCAAATGCCCCTTATCAAACTCAACCTGCACGGTATGGAACTTTCTATCGTACAGGCCATAATTCTAACAGTCTTCGTAATATTTATATTTCTGGTGGATTTCAGGGCCGCGTTAGTCGTTTCCGTCAGCATCCCTCTTGCATTCCTGTTTTCACTCGCCATCATATGGCTCACCCCCTTCACTTTGAACATGATCACGCTCACTGGACTGATAGTGGCCATTGGAATGGTAGTGGACTCGTCAGTGGTGGCCCTGGAGAATATATATCGTCACTACGAAGAGATGGAAGAACCTGATGCTCAGCAGGCGGCCCGAGAAGGGACCAACGAGATCGCCCTAGCCATTACGGCAGGGATGTTGACCACAGTTGCTGTACTGATACCGATTATATTCATCGGCGGCTATCCGCAGCGCACCATTGGAAGGTTAAGTTTCACTATTGCCACCACTCTCGCCGCATCACTGGTGGCAGCACTTACGGTTGTACCACTTTTGGCATCGTGGCTTCTCTCCAAGACACGCGAGCAAAAGAATATTATAGAGCAAGCCGCAACGTTCCTGGATAAAGGTGTGGACTTTCTTCGAAGATTCTATCTCTATATTTTGCAAAAGGCTCTTCGGTGGCGTGTCCTCACGCTGATTGCTGGGGGAGCTTTCCTCGTGATTACAGTGAGAATTGTGCTGCCTCTCATCGGCGGCGAGTTGATGCCTCCAATGGATACAGGTATTGTCATTGTTGACTTCACCACCCCAGCGACAGATTCTCCAGATAAGGTGGAAAAAGTTCTAAACCGCGTGGAGGAAGTAGTCTATCAACAGAAAGGCGTCATGATGGTCTCCTCAGTGGCAGGATCTGAGCCGGGGGCTATCAGCTTTGGTACTGGAGGAGCAACCGCCCAGTCGGTAAAGATTACTGTTCACCTGGTGGACCGAACCCAAAGAGCCGAGACCATTTGGGAGATCGAGGATAAATGGAGACAAGAGCTGCGGAACATTCCTGGAATACAGGACTATCGGATCAGCGAATTCGGTGCCACGCCGATGGCTACCACAAAAGCTCCCCTAAACATTGTCATCAGCGGACCTGATCCAGATATCCTGAGCCGTCTCGCGGACAAGGTAATTGGAGAACTGAAAGGAGTGTCAGGATTGGTGGACGTGCGCCGAAGCTGGTATTTTGACGAAAAGGAACAAAATGTGACTGTGAATCCGTCATTGGCCCGCATTTACGGCACTTCTCCCAAGAAAGTTGCACAGGAACTCAAGGCGGCGGTCAAGGGTATTGTGACCACTCCCATGCGGCTGCAAGAATACTTGGATATACCCATCCGTATGCAATATCAGCAATCGGATATTCACCGGTTGGCACAGATTGAAGAAATCTATATTCCCTCTCTATTCGGTCCGGTACCTCTGCGCGCATTGGCTGAATTCAAGATTGACCAGGAACAGCCTTTTATCACTCGCGAAGAACTCAGAACCACCATAGACATAACGGGTGTGAATCACACCTATACCATCAAGCAGGTGGCTGAGATGGTGAAACAACGGATCGCGAACCTTAAGCTGCCTCAAAATTATGATATTGAAGTGAGCGGAACCATGGCTGATATGATGGAAACTCAAAAACGCTTGATGCGCTCTCTGTTGATTGGCGTGGCGCTGCTTTATGTGTTATTATTGGCCATGTTCAATTCATTCTTGCATCCGTTCTCCATCATGGCTGCCATTCCACTGGCTATTGCCGGTGCGCTTTGGGGGCTGCTGCTGTTTGATAAGCCTATGTCCATGCCTGGAAATATGGGCATGATTTTTCTGGCAGGTACGATTATAAATAACAGCGTGCTGTTGTTGGACTTCATCATTAACTCCCGCGAAGAGGGACTAGGCAAGTCTGAAGCCATTATGAACTCAGTGAGCCTGCGGCTGCGTCCAATCCTCATGACCACCTTCTCCACTTGTGTAGGATTATCCCCGCTCGTCTTTGAGATGGCGGTGGGACTGGAACGCATGAGTCCTCTGGCTATTGTGGCAAGTACCGGATTGTTGATCGGCACCTTCCTCACGATGGTGGTAGTTCCAGTAGTATATTCCTGCCTGGACAGTTTGAAGGGATACTTTTCCACAAAGGTTCATTATTCGTGATTACAAAATAGATAGGCCATTCATGATTTATTGGGTATGATAGTTATCAAGACTCCTACTAAAAAACATTGGTTCAGGTAATTCGATGATTAAGGTCAATAACCTCCATTTCATGTATCCCAGTAGAAGTCAGTGGACTCTCCAGAATATCAATTTCCAAATTCAGCGAGGTGAAATATTTGGTTTCCTGGGACCAAGCGGGGCCGGTAAAAGTACAACTCAGAAAATTTTGATCCGGTTGTTGAAGTACTTTGAAGGTGAAATCACCGTGTTTGGAAAGGACTTGCGAGAGTGGGATTCCGAATTGTATGAACATACCGGAGTCAGTTTCGAAGTCCCCAATCATTTTCTTAAATTAACCGGGCTGGAGAATCTTCAATACTTTAAATCACTTTATCAAAATGAAACGGAAGATCTGCATCAGCTTTTGGAATGGGTAAATTTGCAGAATGATGGCCATACGCTGGTTTCTCAGTATTCCAAAGGGATGAAAGTCCGCCTGAATTTTGCCCGAGCGTTGATCAACAATCCGGAATTAATCTTTCTCGATGAACCCACTATGGGACTTGATCCGGTGAATGCCAGGCGTCTAAAAGATTTGATAGTGGACAAGAAACAAAAGGGCAAAACTGTTTTTTTGACAACCCATAATATGAATGTAGCCGACGAACTATGCGATCAGTTGCTTTTTTGGTGGATGGGCAAATCCGCCTGATCGATTCTCCGCGCGATCTCAAATTGCGGTATGGAAAACGGGAGGTGTGCGTGGAATATCTTGATAATGGACAAAGAGAAATCCAGCCGTTTCCACTTGAAAATTTGGGAAACAATGAAACGTTCATCCATTTACTGCAATCCAATCCAATTGAAACTATTCATACTCAAGAAACAACGCTGGAAGAGATATTTATGGATGTAACAGGGAAAAGCCTTTTATGAACCGGATAACCTCCACGATGGTTCTTGATTTTCGTCTGCAATGGCGTAATGGATTTTATTATGCCTCCTTATTCGTTGCCGTTTCGGTGATAATTATATTACGTGCTTTTTTTACTCATGATTTGATTGCTTACGTTCTCCCCGTTTTTCTGTTTGGAGCAGTGGGGATTACCTTCTATT
>CAZXSQ010000040.1:0-14967 GCA_964643335.1 uncultured bacterium | reverse complement strand
TCATCGCTGGATTGGTGCTTTTGGAGAAAAGCGAAGGAACGTTGGACAGTTTGATTGTTTTACCGTTGCGAACATCCGAGTACCTGTTCTCGAAAATACTGACTTTATTGATTATGGTTCTTTTGGAAAATAGTATTATCATTCTTTCCACGTATGGTTTCCAACTCCACTGGCCGCTCATGATCGCTGGGGCAGCATTACTGTCGATTCAATATCTTCTTGCTGGTCTGATTATTATCATGCGGTACGATTCCATTACGGATTTTTTAATACCATCCTCTTTTCTTTATCTATTCCTGCAATTGCCAATACTCGCTTATTTTGACTTGTGTGCTTCGTGGATTTTCTTGATTTGGCCGACCTATGCTTCCTTTCAGCTAATTGTTGCTTCTTTGGAGCCGGTTTCAATTTATTTGATTGTATACGGATTTGTGTATTCATTGATTACCCTGATTTTCCTATATGTATGCACAAAAAAGGCATTTGAACGGTTTATTGTGCGGAAGGAAGGAACTTAAAAGTGAACGCTTTTTCATGGATAAACGTTTTATGTCATAACGATATAAGATTGGTGCGGCGCGATAGTCTACTTCGCTGGATGTTTGCCGCTCCCTTGGTTTATGCGTTTGCACTTCGCTGGGCAGTACCTCCAATCACTCAGAGACTGGCAGATAGCATTGACCTGGTTCTATACTATCCTCTCATCGTCGGCTTTCTGCTTATCACCTGCCCTCCCATTATGTTCGGTATGGTGATCGCGTTTTTATTTTTAGACGAACGTGACGACCATACTTTCGATGCGCTGCGTGTTACCCCATTACCGATTCACTGGTACTTTTTTTTATAGGACCGGCATCCCTATAATCTTGAGCATGGTTTTAAGCATGGTGGCTATTGAAATTGCAGATATCACAAATACGCCTTACTTGCTCAGTAGTATAGCAGTGCTGCTTGCGGGGATTGAATCACCGATTATTGCGCTGTTTATCGTGATTGTAGCCCAAAACAAAGTCCAAGGTTTCGCGATTCTCAAAGGACTTGGCACAGGATTATTCATACCTGTGTTCGCCTATTTCATGCCTGAAACTTATCAATGGATTATGGGGGTGTTTCCAAACTTCTGGCCGATGAAGTTGTTCTGGATTGCCAACGGTGCAGGCACTGGATTCGTGCTATATGCTGTCATCGGATTCGGATTGCATGCACTGTTTCTCGCTTTTCTCTACCGCTATTTCCAAAAGAAAATGAATCCCGCAGCATAAAATGAACGGAATGAATTTGAAAAAGGGTGCGGACATCATGACCGTATCTTAATCAACCAAGGTGGAATAAGGCCGAGTGCTGTTATCCGCAAGGGTTGACCGCAAGCGGTCTCGCCCTTACCACCCTCCTGTAGGTGGCAAGGACAATCCACCCCAACCGAAATCTCGTGCGGATCATCGGAATCCTGCTTTTCTTCAGAATTATATGGATGCCATTGATCATGGAAATTTTTAATTTCCTGGGAGATTTCTTTTTTCTTGGCCTCCCATGATTTTTGCTGGGCTGGTGTAAGTATTTCCTTGACTTTAGCTATGAACTTTTCCTTGGTTTCTTCGGATTCGGGTATTTCATTCTGTTCAAAAGCAAGCCGATGATTTTTCAACCAGGGAGATAAAATGTTCTGAATCATTTTTATTGAATAAGGAAGCAATTGATCCCTTTGCTCGTCTTGTAATGAAACGAATCGCAGAGCGCGTAATTCTGCATCGGGTATATATGGATGCATGGCTAAAACCGTATCAACCACCTTAATCTCTTTTTCAGGTAATTGATCCTTTAACTTTTCTTCAAATCGTTTAACCATTTTTTGATGGAACTTTTTAAAATGCTGCTCAAATCGGTCTCTATCAAATTTACCTCCTTTATTCGTAGGTTTTGGAGACCTTTGCCTGCGAACATAATCTAAAGAGTCTAAGTAGATGGTAAACAATTGTAACGATTTATCCGAATCCAAAATCAATGCGTCACATAAACTTCCAAATTGCCGCCATTCTCTGAAATGTTTGTTCACGAGGGGCGGAGGAATTTGTCCTGTAAGTTGAAGGTAGTAATTTTGTGCCTGCTTCATGTAATAATCAATAGCATATTCAATTTTGGCTGCAACGAATTGATTTAATTTGCCGTTGGTGTTAATACGCAAATAGTTTGAAACGCTCAGTAATACGATAATGCTAATAACCCAACGTAATTTCATTTTGCATCTTTCTCCGAGAACATTTTAAATATCCGTTCTACTGATCGAATCATTTAATATGTAACACTATTTTAGATCAACCACATCCAAATGTGTACATATTTTTACCCCAGCCACCTGATTTCTCTTTCCGGTTCATGAAAGACCAATTTGACTGGGCAACCGCGATTTTCCAAAAATTGGGTAAATCTTTTAAATCGATCGCAGTTATAATGAATATGTTGCTGTTCCCTATCTACCTGTAATTTGGGGGAACTCGAGTTTCGATTTTGAAAACGGTTATTGTTCAACATCATTCGTATCTCCTTCATTAACAAGCACCGGTTTAATTCATTTTGAAGAACGAATAGTGCAAATGTTATTCCACTTTGTGTAAATTGATAGAATTAATCCATAATTAAGAAAATTATTCAATGTGCTGCGGATTCCCTGTCTGCAAATTATTTTTAGCCGAATAAAAATAGAACCAAGGCGGGCATTTATTTCTCAAATTTCACTGAATTTGCGCAAAATATGCGCAAAAATACGTTGAGAGATGCTGAGATAGCAAGTGTTGAGAAAAAGTAAAAAAATTGTTGTATACCAACATAAAAAGTGATATAGTGGAGTTAGAGTTCAGCGGTTTTCAACTTGCTTCTCACGGGTTGGGCGCCGAATAGCCTAAAGAGCGGTTCAAGTGGCAGTGATGCCATAGGCCGGTAAAAATAATGTCCCCACTGGGATAGTGACAACTCCACGCCCGTATGGGCGAAAAGAAAGGTGAGCGATGAGCACTACGCCACCCTATGATTGAGGAGGGAGTCATCGGTGATAAACGGTGGCTCCTTCCTCTTTATAACCGTTATATTTCAATGTCCGCTAACTCACCAACTCTCCACTTTTCCACATATACTTAACTATTCATACGAAGGAAGGAAGGAATTCAAATCGGAGAACAACGGGGAAGCCTGAAAGAAGCACAAGCGACCATCATAGACATTCTGCGTGATGAGTTTGGCAAGCTCCCCTCTTCATTAACTCAATCAGTAAATAGCATCGATGTTCTTTCCTATTTAAGAAAACTGAGAAAAAAGGCCCTTCGTGTGGATTCGCTTGAAACATTTAACAAATTATTAAAAGGTTTCAATAACAAACAATCCTCAGACAAAAACTGAATCTCCATCCTGCTCCATTTAAAATTTTAATTTTAAATCAATCAATCAATCAATCAATCAATTAAGGGCCGAACCTGTAAATATCACCATCGCTGATAAGACCATTGGTGATATCATATCGCAGATAAACAAAACTGCTTTCACCTGAACTTAATAGCCGATTCACATCTTCCTTCTTATCGGGTCCACAACCCTTCAAAGACCACTTTTGGGCATCGTTCAGAAAAAAACGTGATGCCTGCTGGGGAGTGCATCCGCCAAAGGTTCCACGTGAATGACGGTCTATATACCAATACAGCCCAAAATCGTGCCGTCCGACTATAGAATGGTCCGGATCACCAGGATTGAACGGATCACTGGGCAATGTGGCGATAAAAGACATGGGGCTGGTGAGCACCCGTAAAGCATAGCGTTCCCCGTGACGGTCGGGCGGTCCAGCACAATTGGTTACAGGCGGGTAATAATTCCAATCCAATCGGTACTGCTCCAAAGCGGTTCCCAATGCCTGCATATCCGACTCATTGCGGGCTATTTTGGCGCGAATCTGTGCATTAATAAAATTAGGGACTGCAATCGCAGCCAAAATACCGATGATGGCAACCACGATAAGCAATTCAATTAGTGTAAACGCCTTTCTTTTGATCATAAGAAGCAAAACTCCTTTCATTAGAAAAGGGTGCTAATCCGGTTCTTTTTCCTGTATTTTGTATGGCATTAATGAGATTTAAATTTCATATAATAAAATAACATAATTTGGTTTTGATTAATGCGAAGTGAAAGAAATTCTCTTTATTTATTTCGGGGGTGTGATTTTTTGTAGATATCTTGAATATGGCTAAGAGTGACATGGGTATACTGCTGGGTGGTAGATAAGCTGCTGTGACCCAAAATTTCTTGTACAAAACGGAGGTTAGCCCCGTTTTCGAGCAAGTGGGTAGCGCATGAATGGCGCAAGGTATGGGGAGTGGTTTTCCCCAGGCCAAGCGATAAGGCATATTTTTTCAGTCGCAGCTGTACTCCCCGTGTCGTCAATCTTTCACCAAAACGGCCTAGAAATAGTGCACCAGGCGCTTTTTTATTACGTTTGGTATCGGGAACATCGAGAAGTCTTTCTCTCTCATTCAAGTAATCTTGAACTGCATCGCAGGCAGCCTGGCCTAATGGCAGGATATGATCTTTCCCCCCCTTTGCTCGGATGTAAATGGTTTGATCATGCAAATTCAAATCAACCAGGTTGATATTCACAAGAGAAGAGACTCTCATGCCGGTGGCGTATAACACTTCGAGCATAGCTCGATCCCGCAATCCCAACACATGCTCTTTCACGGATTTATCGTTGGGGTATTCAACAAGATTTTCAGCCATTTCCTGATCCAGAAAAACCGGCAGAGTTTTTTTCTGACGCATGAATGGGACTGTCGCTATAGGATTCTTGTCAATCATGCCTCGCCGATGCAGGAAAGAAAAAAAAGAACGGAGTGCGGCAAGCCGCCGATTGATCGACCGCGGTCCGTTCCCCCGATCAAGCAAATAGGAAATAAATCCCCGAATAGCTAACGTGTCAATGACTTCCAGTTTAAAATCATTGAAATCTTTCTTTTGGGTAAGGGAAGGATAGCCAGATTCAAGCAGGTAGTTCTTCAGATGAGTCAAATCCCTTCGATAGTTTTCTATCGTATGAGGAGAGCGGCGCTCCGAATGAAAAAGATTATTGAGAAAGAGGTCAATCGATTCGGATAGAAGCATCATAATCAATATTTTCTTACGCCCTTTTCAGGGCTATTAATACTTACTATGACCATTTCCAGGGGCTGGCTATCTTCTTTCACCCCGTTGGGGTGTGTTTACCATTCCTACTATTCCATGGTTAGTGTTAACTACTAAGTATTATTTTTCATCCCGCTAAGAGTGTTTTATATCATCTGCTTCGATGTTGTTCTTGTTGTAATTGAGTATCGGCAAATCAACAATGCGAGTTAAATTTTCTATTCCAATCCCATTTGTGCGGGATAAAAGTAACCCATCGTCTGAGCGGCAACACCTAAACGATATTGACGATTATGCATCAAGCATGGACGGCGTGAGGTGGATGGAACCGTTGTTGTATAGATTCGCAGTTCACCATCCAAACTGGTAAACAATTCTTCACGGGCATCCCCAAGAGAATCGGCAATTCCGATAACACGCCCTTTTATCATTTGGATTGCCGCACCGTCCCATTCACGGATGGCACCGCGCATAGCAACTTCTTTTTGTGGATCATCATCCCACCATACCGCTCGCGGGCTTAATGTGCCGCCTTCGTATACCTTGATCAATTCACCCTTGGCGCTGTACATCCATCTGTCTGGAGTATCTCTTTCGCCTGAATAGGTCTCCATACCCGGATAATCAGCCAAAACATCCGCTGCCATCCCCTGACTATGGATATGTTTCGTCGGTTCTTTGTGTGTCCATATTTTTTTGCCGGTTTTGGCATCGACTAGGCACATCCCATCTGTTTTCTGGCGTGTTTCGAAACCGTAATATATTTCCAGCCCAGGATTATCGGGGTCGACATCTGCACAGTAACAGACATCCGGATGCCCCATATCCAGACTCCACAGACCTTCGCCGTTATCATCGAGTACAGCACCACCAATGACAAGTTCGTCCTTGCCATCCTCATCCACATCCGCTGAGATTAGCCCATGTGATCCTTGCCCGCGATATTTTTCATAGTTTTCATTGGCTTCCCAATACCAAATTTCATTGAAGTCCTTGTCCAATGCCTTTGTTTTGATCAGGCGATAGGTTCCGCGTTGAATAATTAATGAAGGGGTTTTGCCATCCAGATAAGCCACAGTTAAAAAATTACGGCAATAACGGTTGTAATCCCGGTATCCTTCCCTGCTCAACCAATTGGTCTTGGCTACGATTTCACCGGTCTCGCCGTCAATTTTAACAAGGTATTCAGGTCCGGATTTAACATGACCTTCCGGTTCACGGGGATCCCCCTCACCTGCTTTGGCGTACACTTCCGCCTCACCGTCTAGATCAACATCATAAACGATCCACGGTGCGTACCAGGTTCCCGCTTCGATCGCCCAGCCCATGTCATACCGCCACATCAAAGTCCCGTCCAGTTCGTACGCCTCAATTTTGTAAGTCATGGGGCTTCGTTTCCAGTAACCGGGGTGTTGATAAGGATCGGTATTAAAATTGGGTTGTTGAATCACGTATTCATAAGCGCCGTCTCCATCAAGGTCTGCGATACCAACACGTTTGGGATCGTAATCCCCTTTCAATGCAACGCTGATATAACCTTTGCTTTCACCTTCAACAGTGATTTGCGTTTCACTTACGCTGGATTGGTTTTGTTCTTCAAGACGGTAAATATACGTTTTACCTTTCTCAACATTTCGATCCACAAAATTGGTGGATTGAACGATCCATTCCGGATTTGAAATCACTTCGAATTCGTCAGCGCCTTCTTCTTTCCGAAGAACACGAAATCCCAGGTCACCGGGATCCGATTCGAGTAAATGCCAGCCGAGGTATACACTCTCGTCACTGCGCTCTAAGGCTATAAAACCGCGATCCAGTTTTTCCATCGATTGGGCTTGAATGATGAAGAATAAAGAAATCAAACAATAAACAGAGATTTGAAAAATTGTTGTAAAGAGTCTCATTTATTACTTTCCTCCGGATAATTCTTTTTGATTATCATCATTTTTGCATAGTTTCAACAAAAAATAAATCGGTGGCATCGTATTATTTGTAATCTCTTTACAAGAATTGTAGGGGCGGTTCGCGAACCGCCCCTACCCTCCATTATCGCTTCCAGGATACCACCCTATAATGATTGCGGTGGTACATTTTGTCTGCATCTGTACAGAAAATTGAATAATGGTTAGAGTGAAGTTACCGAACATACAGGAAAGGGGAAAAATCACATGCTTCACTTGGGACTTGTTACGTATAACCTCGCCAAGGATTGGGATATAAACACCATCATAAAGAATTGTGAGGAAACGGGATTTGAAGGTGTTGAATTGCGCACCACTCACGCCCATGGGGTTGAGGTATCACTCTCTAAACAGCAGCGGGCTGATGTAAAGAAACGCTTCAAAGATTCCAAAGTCGATCTGATGGGGCTGGGCAGTGCTTTCGGATACCATACACCCGATCAGGCCGAACTGCGGCGGGATATTGAAGCTACAAAAGAATACATCGTTTTAGCGCATGATGTTGGTGCCGAGGGAATCAAGGTTCGGCCTAACGGTATACCGGATAATGTTCCCAAAGAAAAAACCATCGAGCAGATTGGAAAATCTTTACGTGAAATCGGTGAATTCGGCGATGGCTACGGTGTACAGATACGGCTGGAAGTGCATGGTCGTGAGTCGAGTCTGCTGCCGAATATCAAAGCCATGATGGATGTGGCGAACCATAGGAACGTCGGCGTATGCTGGAACTCCAATCAAAACGATCTTGCAGGTGAAGGCTTTAAATACAATTTTAATTTAGTGAAGGACAAAATATTTTCAGTACATATGCGGGATTTATTCCTGGAAGATTATCCTTTCCGGAAACTGCTCAATTCGCTGAATTATATCGGTTTTGACGGTTTTACTTTAGCGGAAATACCGGCAAGTTCAGACCCAATTCGGGTAATGAAATACTATCGAGCTCTATGGCTCGCATACCAGAACCGGCTGTAATACATAGCACCAAGGGCAAGACCGCTTGCGGTCAGCCCTTGCGGTGTTGCTCCAAGGTGCCATTTTCGTCAAGGGCTGCTTCGCTTGCCCTTGGCACCCTGGCTAGACCAGAGGAACGTTATGCCTTATTCTTATCATTAATTGTTAGTAGAACTTCGCACTCTCCAGTTATTTAATGTTCTTGATAGATAGGGTGTGTACACTTTAGTGTCACACCCTATTCTTCAATCTAACTATAAAAAATCGAAGATGTTAATTTATTTCTTCCAACGTACAAAAATAAACTTTATAACTATTTCAACTCCTCAATAAATTCTTCATCACCACCCCCACATCACCTTCCCCAAAAGATACACCGCATCCGGAGGATTTTGATACCCAATAGGGCCGATTAGGATGGAATAGAGTGAGCGAAATCCGAGCAGGAAGGCGAATGCGAATAGCCATCGTCTCACGGTGTTGTCCTGCACGGTGAGGCAAAACGCAGGGGTCAGCATCAAATACCAGAACTGGCCGATTCGGCTGGCTTTGACGGCTAACACAAAAAGCAGCGGTGAAGAGATTTCTGCCAATTTCCCCGTCTTTTTCAAACCGTAAAGGCAGGCGGCGAGAAAGAGGATACCCGCAACCCAATGCGCTAAAATGATCCAATACGGAAAGAAGGGATACAACGCCGGGTCGCCCAGCGTCCATGAAATAGGATTGTATCGGGGGATATACCCCGGTTCCAGAAAGAGCATCAAGTAGTCGCATTGGAACACCGCCACAAGACTGGGAATAAACCCGGCGGCTCCCCACCCGATTTCCCGCAGCAGCCGCTTTGGGTTTTTCCACGACATCCTGCTCATAAAATAAGGCACAAGAAAAACCGGAAATAGTTTCGTCTGGATGGCCAGACTCAAACAACCAAACGCCCACGGCTTCTTTTTATACAGCAACAACAGGGAAAGCACCATCCAGAAAACCACAAACGATTCAAACTGCCCCTCACGCGATGTATACCAAACGCTGATCGGATTCAACCAATAAAGCACCGCAATCCAGCGATCCCCGGTAGCCTTATACATCAACCAGGAATTAACCGCGTCAAACCCAGTAAAAACCAGCTTACCAAATATCACCGACGGCCAGATACCCGAAAGCAACGCAAAAAACAACAACGTCACTGCCGGATAGGTATAATGATGATTCGGCCAAAGAAACTGGCTGGCCAGCGGCGATAAATCAAAAGCGGTCAGATCATAAACCTTGAACCCCCATTCCCAAAACGCAACCCCAAATCCCAAATTCCGCAGCAAATCAGTCGTATACAACGGAGGCAAAAAACAATAATACAAACGAAGCAACGCCCCCGCTGTTATTAATACTATGAAAAGAAAAAAAAATAATTTTTTATTATTTCGGGAAAATGTATTCATCTCCATTAAGAGACTGTCCTCTGTGGAGTATGTAAAATTGTCTGAATTTGGATTGGCCAGTATAAAAGGATTATCAGGATGAAAAAAAAAGTCTTTATCCTGGTCATCCTATAATCCTGGCTATCCAGTAATGTAGGGTGAAAGAGTTCTTTCGCCCCTTCAGGGCTTTTTGTTTATTATCACATGTTCCCAGGGCTATTGCCCTTCGCTATCATATATTACCCCTTCAGGGTATAAAATACAATTTTTATCAGTAAGTTTATAACATTGGGGCTAGGGAGGGGTTAAGTTAATGACATTGAAGCGTAACTCACCATCAGACAAAAAGCCTCCACCCTCTCACTTCCAACTCAACCGCACCCACAAAAGCCCCTTCACAATAAACCACAAAACAACCACAATGAATAGCCATGGCGCCAGAAAAATAATGGAAGACACAATCCATGACACAATGGTCGAAATAATCGAACAGGAATACAGAAAGACCGCCTTGGCGTCTCTGAACGCCCGGCGCATGGGGGAAAACACATCCTCGGTCTCAGATACGGCGATAGGCTTCTGCGCCGGAACTTGCGAGATGGTCAGTTCAATCGTAGACAGGCTGATCTGGCGGTCCCACATACGCTGCCGCCCCTGCAGCTGCTCGATCTCCGTCCGAACCCGCTGAATTTCCTTTTCGACTTTAAGCAATTCATCCAGTTTTTCCACTTCACGCTCATATAAAGCCAAAAGCCGCTCTTCCTGCCGTTTCAGGTTTCGCACTCTGGTTTCCAGATCAAAATATTGCTCGGTAATGTCCTGCGTCTGTATTTCCAGATTCTGTGTTCGCCCCAGTTCGGACAACTGCTCAAGAATCACGTCCAACTCTTCAGCAGGAATCCACAAAGTCAATCGCGTCCATGGAATACTAGTTTCTTCATTCAACGTGGCATTGGCAATCAAGCCTTTATGCTGCTCGACAATATCCTTCACCTTTTCACGCGATTCGGTAACATTTTCAACCTGGATGGACATTTGAGCATCGCGGATCACTTTCCGCTGATCGGTTATTGTTTCTTGAGCCTGATTCTGAGTGACTGAACCATCAGCCGCACTAATATAGCCTAATCCCTGTAGACTTTCTCCAAGGTATACACCTCCTGCCATCCCCATCCCGTAACTTTGACTGGCTTGTGGTGTTTGTCCTGTCCCAAAAAAAGAAGCTCCCGTTTCTAGCTGGGGAGTGTACCCTTTGCTGCCAATTGCATTGGAGATTCTGTAATGTCTCAATTGTGCATTCATAAAATTGGGGATGGTAACAGCCCCCATAATCCCTATAAATAGGACTAAAAGTGTTACCGCCACAATCGACTGCTTGGAAGGCGGCCACACACGTTGCTTGAATAATGAAAACCTCGACCGCCCCTGCGGAACATTCCGTAGATTATCGACAAACTTACTTAACCGGCTTTGAATAGGATATTGATTTTTTGCATTGCTAAAAACTTCTGATAAATGTTCAGACATGATGCGGTTATCCTCAACCATTTTTTTGGCTTTTTGATCGGTTTCCAATTTTTTTTCTACAAAGGCTGCTTCTTCTTGTGAAAGTTCACCGTCAATGTATCGTGAAAGAAAAGAATAGATGGATTTTTCATTTTTGATGTTCATGATTCAAAACTCCATCGGCTTGAGGCTGCGCCTCAATTGTTGTTTGGAACGTGTTAAACGTTGATCGACGGCATCCACGCTGACATTCAAACGCCTGGCGATTTCGTCATAAGAAAGTTCTTCAAAATACCGCAGGATAATCACTTCCCGATTGGATTGGCTCAATTTCTTCAACGCTTTAAGAGTCTTCTGTATTCTCTCTTTTTCAGCAATCCGTTCTGAGATGTTACTGGCAGAATCCTCGATGGAATCCAGTGGATTAGCCCCGTCTTCATTCAATCGCTGCATCAGTGGATCCCGCCTGGCCTGGCGAAACCAACTCCACGAGCTGCGTTTGGCTATTGCAATAAGCCACGAAAAGAAGGCATTTTTATTGGATAACCGATGAAAAGACACATACGCACGATAAAGCGTCTCCTGCGCCAATTCCTCAGCCTTGTGAACATCACAAGTCACCGCAAGGCAGTAACTATACAAAGCCTTCAAATGTTCTTTAGCCAATTGTTCAAAAGCGTTCGTTTCCATACCCAGACAGCCGTCATCCAATCGATATAAAATATAATCGATAATAATAAAGTAAATCGCGATTCACACTCTCTATAATAAGTAGCACAAAAAGGAAAGATACCGACAATTTATTTTAAATAGTTGAGAAGAATTCCAGCGCTTTCCTTACCGCGATTTCCTATTTCCAAAGAGGGCCCGACGCAGGAGGGGCACCCGGTTCTACAGGTGCAGTTTTTGATCAGTTCATCGGCGGCTGCAAAAATTTGCTGATCGATGTCATAAATGCGGCGTGCGATGCCGATCCCGCCGGGATACATATCGTATAGATAAATGGTAGGCAAACTGGAAAACGGCGCACGAACCATAGGCGCGGCACATATATCTTTCGGATCGCAAAGCACAAACACCGGAACCACGTTACTCATTGCCGTCGCCAAGGCACGAAGACCTCCACCTATATCTATATCGCTTTGCGCCAATTTATGGAAAAGTTCCTCGGAAATCTCCAACCAATACGATTCAGTTTGTTTATCCAGCTGTGGAAGATGGATATTGCCGAAGCCAACGTTTTCATGGGTTTCGAACCGGATTTTTTTGTATTTCGGAACAATCGTGCTGACAGCGACTTCTCCGAAATAACGATGAGCACAGGCCACATGATCGCCATGCTCGGTTTCAATCCGTTCACTCATATCCACAGTCAGCACTTTGATATCGCTCTCTTCGATGGAATCGGTGTAGTAATCGACTTCCACCTCGCGGGCATACGCGGTGCGGCCATCCCAATCCAGTTTGTCGATTACGAATTGTTTGCTTTGGTGCAGATAGATCGCCTGTTCGTGTATCAGCATGGGCGCGCTGTGTAAATCCACCTCACCCAACACTGAATTATCATCCGAAGTATTGATAATAACAAAATTTTCCGAAGAGGCGGAACGAAGAGAAATTTCCTCAGCAGGATAAGCGGCATTGGACCAGAACCACTTGTCACTGGAGTGCCTTAAAACCCGCTCTTCTTCAAGGTACTGAAGAATACCGCCGACCTCCGTCTGACCGAAATGCTCACCTTCATCGATGGGTAATTCAAAAGCCCCGCATTTCAAATGATTCACCATGATGGCAAGGTTATCCGGATTGATCAGACCGCATTCTGGTGTTGTGGCAAAGAAATACCGTGGATGTTGAATGATAAACTGATCCAATGGCGCCGAACTCGCCACCAGAATGACTACCGAAGTTTCTTGAGAACGCCCCGCTCTTCCTCCCTGCTGCCAGGTAGAAGAGATCGTGCCGGGATACCCCGCTAATACAGCCGCCTTCAATCGCCCGATATCGATACCCAGTTCCAATGCATTGGTGCTGACCACGCCAAGATAACGTCCGGTACGTGTGCCATCCTCGATGTCCCGCCGTTCATTGGGAAGGTACCCGCCGCGGTAGGCGCGAATGCGTTCCGGATCTTTTTTGTGGCGTTTCATCGCTCTTTTTAAATACGTGGAGAGAATTTCCACCCTCAACCGGCTGCGCCCGAAAACGATGGTTTGAATGCCTTTCAGAAGGAACGATGTAGCTATACGTCCCGCTTCATTGATCACGGATTTCCGAATGCCCAGTTCAGCATTGATCACCGGCGGATTATAAAAGATAAAGTGTTTTTCACCGCGAGGAGCGCCGTTGTTGTCGATCAGCTTAAAACTTTTGCCGATCATAGTTTCAACCAGTTCTTTTGGATTTGCTATGGTCGCCGAACAACAGATAAACTGCGGATCGGAACCATAAAAACGGCAGATACGCCGCAACCGCCGCATCAGATTCGCCATATGACTCCCAAACACACCACGGTAATGATGCACTTCATCGATAATGATAAACTTAAGATTTTCGAAAAGCCTAATCCATAGCGTGTGATGAGGCAGAATTCCTGTATGCAGCATATCCGGATTGGTGACAATAATATGCCCGGAATTACGGATGGCCCGGCGGGCGCTTTGTGGAGTATCTCCATCGAAAGTATGCACTTTTAAATCGTGCCCCAATTTCGAAGATAATTCATATAATTCCAGCAATTGATCCTGTGATAAGGCTTTGGTTGGGAAAAGATAAAGTGCACGCGCTTCGGGATTTTTTGTAGTTAAATGATGCAAAACCGGAAGATTATAACACATAGTTTTGCCGGAAGCGGTCGGCGTGACAATAACGATATTCTCTCCCTTGAGTGCCAATGAAAGCGCATCTGCCTGGTGAGAGTAAAGCCGATTCACACCGCGCTGTTCCAATAATTCACGCAGTTGATTTGAAAAATCTTCCGGCCAATCGCCATAAGCAGCAGATTGTGCAGGCAAGGTATGCCAGAAAGTAATGTTTCTGCGAAACTGGGGATTACTGCGTAAAGTATCAAGAATTACGTCTACGTTGGACATCTCAACCCGATCAAGCAATTATCAACTCATAATATGGAACAAATGTTCAAAAAAAATTTAGGTTGGAATGAGTTGAATGTCAAGCGGATTGAATAGTTCTCTTAACGGATGAAGGAGAGACATTAATTTTCTTTTTTATGGTGATGAATCAGGTTTTTGATTTTATTAATATCTTCAGCCGTCAACAATGCGTGTTCGATTGATTCTAATACTTCGATCGAATCGATGTCTTTTAAATGCGAATTATATAAATCTAATCCTTCAGTTCCGAATTTCAATTCTAAAGCCAATCGGATCCCCTTTAAGTAACCATCTTTATGTCCTTTTTCCCACCCCAACTCAATCCCTTGCTCTCTTCCGCGTTCAATGCCTTCATCTAAAAAGGTCTTATATAATGATGATTCTTCAACAACCATATCTCTTCTCCTCTCCCACAAGGCTTCAGCCATAGAAGGATTTCTCATCCCGGTAAAAACCGCCAATGCGGTTAGTAAATTTGACTTATCCTTGTTCTTCAATCTACTATTATACAACTTTCTTTCAGTCTCGAAAACATATTCTTTACCATTTTTCATTAATGGAACAAATGGATATAGTTCTATCGCATCTGCTTCAAGTAATATTTGAGGATTTTCCTCCCATAATTTAATCAGGTTGAATCGGAACTGAATGATTTCATCCTGGTAAATATTTTTGGCTTGATTACTTTTTATAAACAGTATCATAGTTGGAACTATGGGCAAGTGATAATTCAACTTGGCTCTCATGCAATAATCCACCAACCGCCAAATCGATTCGATTTCCCAACGGGCCTAAAACGGAACTTAGTCTCTTATCACTCAAATTGAGCTCAAAACGGTCAAAAAATTTGATTGAACT
>CAZXSQ010000039.1:21238-21712 GCA_964643335.1 uncultured bacterium | reverse complement strand
CTGCCCCCCGGTTTGGGAACCGCCCCCGGTTTGGGAACTGCCCCCGGTTTGGGAACTGCCCCCGGTTTGGGAACTGCCCCCCGGTTTGGGAACCGCCCAGGATAGCCAAACTTGGGGGCAGTTCCCGAACTGCCCCTACCGTGCACATTGGGGAACAGCTCAAAAACTGCTATTTTATTTGGAGAAATTAATAAACCTTATTAGCAAATACAACTTTGGATTCATATTAGTCAAAGGAGACTGCTTAATGAATATACACCATTCTTACAAAAAAATCTTGCTTTATACACTATCCATATCCTGTTTGCTTGGACTGATTGGTTGGGATCTCGCCTTAACCGTTCAAAGAGGTTCGTCTGTGCAGGCAATACCCGTTACCCAATTGAAAGATGACGGTATGCCGAATCATTATTCCACAAAGGTTGCTGTAGCCCGCTCGGATGAATCTTTTATGAGCAATCCTGCACCTTTGGA
>CAZXSQ010000039.1:19843-21228 GCA_964643335.1 uncultured bacterium | reverse complement strand
GAAGAAATTTCGCGGGAGCAGATCATTGAAATGGTGTATCACGTATTGAATTTATCGGGAGATTTAAATTCCCTCCTTTTTGAAGGTGCCAATGTAGTCATCAAACCGAATATTGTCGAAGTGGCGGAAATTGGGAATGGTGTAAATACTGATCCTCGTGTGGTCGAAGGTCTGATCCGCTGGATGGAAGAGAATGGGCCGGAAAATCTAAACTATACTGTTGCTGAAGCGGCAGGCGGATGGCTCTCACCGGTAATGGCGGATACGAAATACAATTCAGGGGGCGCTGCAATTAGAGATGGTTTTGAAGAAGCCGGTTTCACGACCATGCAGAGAAGACTTTCAAGAGACAGCATCCCTGTCAATCTGGTGGATGCTAACTTTGGGCCGCCGGATAATCCAATGCAGGGAATTATCCGTCAACCCGTGCCTGAGTTTATGGATTTTCCTGAATACCCGGCTTATTGGGTACATGAAGTGATTTTGGATGCCGATGTGCTAATCAATACACCAGTAATGAAGATTCACACACCGCAAATTACAGTGTGCCTCAAGAATTACATCGGTATCGCGGCGGGTGCGAAATACGGAACATATAAAGGTATCGGAGGTCCCGATCCTGGAGATCCGCACGGACTTCATCAGGACTGGCCTGAGCGAAACTCCATTGAGTATGAAATCGTTGATCTCGCTTCTTTAGCACCTTCCGATTATTGCCTGGTCGATGCAATTGTCTGTAAAGAGAAAGGGAAAACGCGAACCCATCCAGCTGTTCGCCGAAATATGGTGATTGCCGGACCTGATATGGTTGCGGTGGATACGGTATGTGCTCGTTTGTTGGGTCTTAATCCCGATGATGCGGCTCATCTTTATACCGCAGCCCGTGAAGGTCTTGGGACGATGGATCCGGAAAAAATCGCAATCACCGGTGAACACTCCATAGATGAGTCCCTTTATTATTTCGAAAGAACCGAACGAAATAAGCAGGGGAATCGGGGCCATTACGGCATGAATAACCGAATATGGCTACTCAACAAGTTTGAAGGAACCGACATCGATGAACCTTATCTTGGCATTCCGGATGCAGAAGTGACCGCTACACCGGATGAAGGCGGATGGACGGAACCAATTTATTTTTCCGACGATTTCATCGATTTCGAATCCTTTTATGATGCTTCCGATGATAATATGTATTACGCCTTCTGCTGGGTAACAGTGGAAGAAGAACAAGAGGCTGAACTATGGATTCATCATGATGAATCCTGTGCCGTGTGGCTGGGCGGAGAACAAATTTACAAAGACAGAGTGCGCTATGATGATCCTGAACTTCCTACCCATTGAACCGGGCATTTCCGAGGTGGTGCGCGTCTTTGACCCTTATTGCT
>CAZXSQ010000039.1:14229-19833 GCA_964643335.1 uncultured bacterium | reverse complement strand
AAGCTGGTGGATACAGTGAGAACCGCTCCATTTGTGATGAATCTTTGCCGCATTCTTCCAGATAAATTACCCGAAAATAAAGCCACTTATACAAATCTAAGACACTCTACAAACTACCGGCGTTATGAAGGAACCCGCGTATTTGGGTTAAAGTTCGATACCGGCAGCGCTTCAGGAATTCCGGAATGGGAAGCCTTTTAAAAAGTTATCTTGACATTTTTCATGACTCCCATACACTGCGGATTCTTTATGAGATGGGGGTTCTGTTTCAATCTATTCTGCCGGGGCTTCTTATCGGATTAGCCGTTTCCTCTTTTCTGGTCGCTTGGTGGCCGGTTCATTATTTGAAAAAACACTACTCTGTGGATCGTTTACCGGCAATCATTGTGATGGCTTTTCTTGGGACACTTTCGCCTTTTTGTTCATACCTGGCTATACCCATCGCCGCATCATTGATTATGGCAGGAATTTCACCTGCCCCGGTTATCGCGTTTCTTTGTTCCACTCCGCTGATGAACCCGGCACTATTCGCCATGACCTGGAGCACCTTTGGGCTGCCTATGGCTTCAGCCCGGGCTTTATCCGCTATAGCTTTTGGAGTGATCGGAGGGATTTTGGCGATTAAATTTTCAGACAAGATACTTGTCTTTGTACAATCCGCCAGAAATAAATCCAAGAAAGACCCACTTGAGCGGTCTGAAGACAGTCCTTTTTCCCAACGTTGGTGGAATTCCTTCATACATCTGGGGTGGTTTGTTTTAAAATATGTAACTCTTGGAATCTGTATTGCAGCAATCGTAAAAGAACTTATCCCAATGGAATGGATCATGACAGCCGTGGGTCGTCAACACGGATACAGCATTTTGCTGGGAGCGCTTTTGGGGGTTCCACTCTATGCCTGCGGCGGGGGGACCATCCCGATCATCCAAGTCTTGATGGACATGGGCATGGCTCCCGGAGCAGCACTGGCGTTTTTCATCGCCGGTCCGGCAACCAAGATTCCAACCCTGGCCGCCATGAATTTAACGATGGGTGTAATTATGACCGTATTTTATTTTTTACTCAGCCTTAGCTGGTCCATCATCGCCGGTTTTCTGTTTCAAGTCATGTTTTAATCTTGCTAGCTAACTTACATAAACGGTTTTGATATTCACGAATTCTTTTATTCCATAATAGGATAGTTCACGGCCATACCCGCTTTCTTTCACTCCACCGAATGGTAATCGGGGGTCGGATTTCACGAATGAATTGACGAAGCAGCAGCCTGCCTCGAGTTCTTCCGACGCGATGCGTTCGCCTCGTGCTACATCTTTGGTAAATACAGCCGCTCCCAATCCAAAGGTGGTGTCGTTGGCAATGAAGATACCCTCTTCTTCGTCTTTGACCGGAATGATAGAAGCGACGGGTCCAAACAACTCTTCTTCGTAAGCGGGCGTACCTTTTTTCACATCTGTTAATACGGAGGGCGGATAAAAGGCCCCCTTACTCTGGGGCTTTTCACCACCGAGTAATGTTCGTGTGCCTTTTTCAACACTGGTTAAGACCTGTTGATGCAATTCGTCCCGCAAATCGACGCGGGCCATTGGGCCAACTACAGTCTTTTCGTCGAAAGGATCACCCACGACGGCGTTTCGCATTTTTTCAACAAAGAGTTCTTCAAAATCTTTTACTAACGGTTCGACCACGATAAAACGCTTGGCGGCAATACAACTTTGACCTGAGTTGATCAAGCGGCTTTTCACACACGTTGAAACCGTATCTTCCACATCCGCATCTTCCAAAATCAAATAAGGATCACTTCCTCCCAGTTCCAGAACCGTTTTTTTAAGCATCTGGCCAGACTGACTCGCCACGGCTCTTCCCGCGGGTGTGCTGCCGGTGAGCGTTGCGGCTTGGACAACCGGATTTTCAATAACCGCCTTTACTTGCTTATTCCGGATCAATAAGGCTCTAAACAGATTTTCCGGAAAACCGGCTTTCCGGAAAACATCCTCAATCGCCAAAGCGCAGCCCGGTACATTTGAAGCGTGTTTTAACACACCGGCATTTCCGGCCATTAATCCGGGGGCTGCGAAACGAAACACCTGCCAGAGCGGAAAATTCCAAGGCATGACCGCTAAGACAACACCCAAAGGCTGGAAGGTCACGAAGCTTTTGCTGGCGTCCGTCTCAATGAATTCATTCTCCAGGAATTTTCCGGCATTTTCAGAATAGTAATTACACACCCAGGCGCATTTTTTCACTTCCGATTTACTGCCGGAAATGGGTTTCCCCATTTCCTTAGTCATCAAAGTGGCGTATTCCTCTATATTGTCCTCCAGAATTTGAGCCGCTTTTTTCATCAATTGCGCCCGTTCTGAAAACCCGGTTCTTTTCCAATCGTTAAAGGCTTCGTTTGTTTGGGTTATAATAGACTGGGCTTCCTCATCGCTCATTTCTTCATATGTCTTTATAGTTTCCTCCGTTGCGGGATTGATAACGGTAAAAACCATGATCTCCTCCTTTCTTTTTTTCATATTGACAAACCGTACTTAATAACAATGCTTTCCATCTTCCCGATTAATTATTAGAACGATTAAATACTCATTTTCAAACATCAATAAAAAACAGATGTCGCATGGTACGGGATTAACATTGCCGAGATGCTAATCGGTTATAATATTTTTAGTATACCAGTTCGGTCAAAAAAACTAATTAAACTCGCCGTTATTGCACCTTTATTTGAAAATGGACGGCTTGGTACTCATTAAGCCAGCATGATCCTAAGTCGTAAGGGTGCTTTATTTATAACAGCGTCATCACCAACAAGGAGATAGACATGAAAGCTTCAGAATTGTTCGTGAAGTGCCTGGAAAATGAAGAGACCTCCTTTATCTTTGGTCTTCCCGGCGAAGAAAACATGGATTTGATGGATGCGTTGCTGGATTCCACTCTTAGATTTGTTCTGGTTCGCAGCGAACAAGCCGGAGCTTTTATGGCCGATGTGCAAGGAAGGCTGACAGGACGCGCTTCCGTCTGTCTTTCCACTTTAGGCCCAGGTGCCACGAATTTAGTCACCGGAGTCGCCGACGCGAATATGGATAACGTCCCCCTTGTTGCAGTAACAGGCCAGGCGGGTATAGACAGGCTGCACAAAGAATCGCATCAAGCGATGGATCTGGTTTCCCTGTTTCGGCCAATGACCAAATACAACGCCGGATTGGTAACACCGGATATTATTCCGGAAGTCGTCCGTAAATCGTTTAAAATTGCCCAGACCGAAAAATTCGGTGCAACCCATATCGATTTTCCTGAGGATATTGCCAAGAAAGAAGTAGATGAAGAACCGCTGATTGCCCAACATCCCAAAGCACCTGAACCGCTTCTAAGTAAGATCAAGAAAGCGGCGGACACAATCAACAAAGCCAAATTTCCTTTGATCCTGGCTGGGAATGGAGTGGTTCGCGACAATGCCGCCAAAGGCCTTCACGAATTTGTCAAACGAACCGGAATCCCTTGTGCCAATACATTTATGGCCAAGGGGGTATTGCCCTATAATGATCCGCTTTCTTTGTTGGCAGTAGGTTTACAGGCGAATGATTATGTCAGCTGTGGTTTTGACCGGGCAGACGTTGTCATCGCCGCCGGGTACGATCTTGTAGAGTATGCTCCTTCACGATGGAATGCTCAGGGAGACAAAAAAATTATACATATTGCCAGAACGTCAGCCGAAGTGGACCGGTACTACCAGCTGGATTGTGGGATCGAAGCCGACATCGGCCTGACATTCGATGAGTTGGCTAATCATGTTACTCCTCGAGATGATATACACTATGTCAGTACCCTAAGAAACATGATTCTCGATGAACTGGAAGAAGGTACTCAGGATGAAAGTTTCCCCTTGAAGCCTCAAAAAATACTTAGCGAAGTTAGAAAAGTGATGGGACCGAAGGATATTGTCATCTCCGATGTCGGTGCTCACAAAATTTGGATCGCGCGAATGTACCCCTGCTATGAACCGAATACATGTATTATATCCAATGGATTTGCGAGTATGGGAATTGCACTCCCCGGTTCAATCGGAGCGAAACTTCTTTATCCCGAGCGTAAAGTGTTAAGCATTAGCGGAGACGGCGGATTTCTCATGAATATGCAGGAAATTGAGACAGCAGTTCGTGAGAATGTTCCCATTGTGGCAATGGTTTTACGCGACAATACGTTTGGACTGATCAAATGGAAGCAGCATCAATTGTTTGGACGCCCGAGTCATGTGGATTTTGCGAATCCTGATTTTACACTCCTGGCCAAAAGTTTCGGCTGTGAAGCTTATCGCATCGAAGCCGCCAATGAGCTGCATGATGCTTTAATTCAAGCATTCGAACAAAAGCGTCCTGTTCTAATTGATTGCCCCGTTGATTATCAAGAAAACCATCAACTAATGGAACGGTTGGGAAAATTGGTTTGCCCGATATGATCTTTATTCTTCGATGCGGTTTTCGATCCGAAGGATTTGTTTGCTTAGTTGAGCTTCTTCAATCCGATAACGTTGAAGAATTTGGGAAACAACAGTTACGGCGGATTCTATTTCTTCAGGCACCACCTTGTCCGCACCCGCCAAAATGAGTTTTTTTACATCCAATAAATAACGAGTTCTTACAATTATATGCAAATCAGGTGCGACATGGCGAGCCGATTTGATAGCCCGTTCAATCGCACTGGGATCGTTGATAACCAACACCAGTTCACGCGCATGGTCAGCTCCCAATAAGTGAAGCACTTCAGAACTTGTTACATCGCCGTAATAAGCAGGTTCACCCTTTAAAACGGCTTTTCGCACATTATCAGGGTTGAGTTCGACAATGACATAAGGGATATCACATTCCCGCAGAGAACAGGCAAGTTCTTCACCTGCAACACCATACCCGCCAACAATAACATGATCGTATAATCGCCGGCGTTCTTTTTCAAAAGCATCTTCGGCGGTTTTGACAGCGAGCAGTTGTGTTAGAATGCGAATCCTACCCACCCCGGCAGCAAGGTGAGGGGCAATAGATATCGCAAACGGGGTTATAATCATCGAAAGAATCGAAGCGGCCAGGATGTTTTCGGCCAACGGGTCTTCAAACAGTCCGGTACCTTCCGAAGCGCGGGCAAGAACAAACGAAAATTCTCCGACCTGGGCCAAGGCAGTCGCCGCCATCACACAGACGCGGAGAGGCAGCCGCATGATCAGCCCCGTCAGAAAAACGATCACAAATTTACCGGCTAAAATTGCAAAAAGAATGAGTAAGATAATGGGAATATTTTCGATCAACAATTGTGGACTTAACAACATCCCCACCGAAACAAAAAAGATACTGGTAAATCCCTCACGAAATGGAATCAAATCCGAAAGCGCCTGATGCCGGTAATCACTTCCGGCTACCACCAGCCCGCCTAAAAATGCTCCTAACGCCAAAGACGCTCCGGCAAGCGTGGCAGACCAGGCTGTGCCAATACAAATGAGTAAAATTGTTAGTATAAACAAATCCCGCTGACGGGTTTTGGCGATAAAATGCAGCAATGAAGGTACGATAAGCCGGGCGGCAACCAATACACAAACGAGAATTATTACCGCTCGCAGAA
>CAZXSQ010000039.1:11396-14219 GCA_964643335.1 uncultured bacterium | reverse complement strand
GTAAATATCAAAGAACCGATAGAGACGCCCGTTCCACTAAGCAGTGGTATCGAAAACATCATCGGAATCACACTAAGGTCTTGAAAGAGTAGAATTCCTAAAGTGAGCCGTCCATGAGGAGCATCCAACTCTCCCCTACTCTCCAATCCTCTTAAAACAATAGCCGTGCTGGAAACTGCTATAATCAAACCGATAAAAACGGCTACACGCCATGAATAATCCAAACTATAAACAAAAAGCGCTGTTATGGTAATAGTCAAACCGACTTGAATAGCTCCTCCCATAACAATGGGACGCCATAAAAACCGCAAGCGTTGAAGAGAAAATTCCGACCCGATGCTGAATAATAACAAAACCACCCCAATTTCAGCCAGGATTTCTACCTGATGGACATCGGCTACCAAACCCAATCCCTGCGGGCCAATAAGTGTGCCAGCCAGAATAAAACCCGCAATGGAAGGTATCCCAATTCTATGCAGCAGAGTAACAACTAAAATCGCCACTCCGAAGATCACCATTAAATCGCGAAGAAAACCCAATTCACCCATTTATCACCTGCTTGTTAAAATTTAGAATAATGTTCATTTAGCAATTGCATACTTATTAGAATTATGTTTTTTTATCCGCCGCTGCGGATTATAAATCCACCCCAACGGGGTTATAGATGAAAGCACCCTTATAAGTAACCTTCTAGTACAAAATATTTTCTTCCTTCAAATAAATTCATAAATACTACTATTTATTCGTACTGAAATTGATTGTATTATCTGTTTATATTAAATTGTTTGTAAGGGAATTATCTTAGCAGTGTTCATTCACTGACCATAACAAGGAAAAGTATATTGTCAAATAGAGAAGGCTTCACATTGATTGAGTTGCTGATTGTGGTCGCCATTATTGGAATCCTGGCCGCTATCGCCGTTCCGAATTTTATGAATGCGCAGCTTCGGGCCAAAGTCGCCGGGACGCAAAGCGATTTACGAAACATGGTAGACGCCATGCTGCAATATCATCTGGAGAATAATTCCTACCATGCCCACCGAGACGGTGCCGGCCAGCAATTTCCTTTAACAACACCGGTACCTTACATGAAAGGTTTCTTGAAGGATCGTTTCCAGTCCGCCTTTGAAATCGAGAATGCACCCGGCTTTGAAAATTCGTTCACCTATTATCATTGGATTCCATGGCGAACTCACAGCTCCTGGTGGCCGCCCAGAGGCCCGAGAGGACATCAACTTATCAGAGATATTTACGAAACACGCAATTCAGGTCTCGTGGACGGGTGGGGGCCAGCCGGTGTGCGGGGCGGCCCGCCTTACGATCCCACGAATGGCTTATTAAGTATCGGCGGATTCTTTCGGCAGGTTCCTCCAGGCCAAAATATCCACCTGCATAATCCGGAAAGTTGATTCAAAACTTATTGTTCCGGTTTGTCGATTCCCAGCCAGCAATTGAATGTGTTTAATTCCTTATAATTAAAATCGAGATACAACTAATTCTATGGATATTATCTATATTCTTCTCATTCTACTCATCATCACAAGGGCTTTTGGTGAACTGGCAGTACGTTTTCGGCAGCCGCCATTAATAGGGGAACTCATTGCCGGAATCGTACTGGGAATAATTGTCAAGTCATACTCAGATTCTTTTCCCAGATTGGCAGGTCTGACTGAGAATGAAGTGTTTACGGCGATAACAGACCTTGGTATCTTCTTTTTAATGCTGCTAGGTGGAATAGAAATGCGCCCGAAAGAACTGGCAAAAACTTCGGGCAGTTCATTTTTAGTTGCAATCAGCGCGATGTGTCTACCTTTATTTTTGGGAATCGGTATCGCCTGGTATTTTTTCCCAGAATCGGATTATAAATTCGCGCAATCGCTTTTTGCCGGGACAGCCTTGGCCATCACGGCAGTCCCTGTCGCGATACGTGTCTTGATGGATTTGGGAAAGTTGGATAGCCCTATCGGAAGGCTTATCGTATCAGCAGCGGTTTTTGACGATGTGCTCAGTTTAATTCTATTGGCGGTATTGACGGCGATTATCAAAACAGGTGGTCTTCCTCAAACCGGCGATGTCTTAATGTTGATAATACAAGTGGTTTTATTTTTCGTGATCACGATTTTGTTAGGGAGTTTTGTGTTACCCTGGCTGGGTCAAAAAACCAAACGGTTCATGCTTGATGAACTGGAACTCAGTTTTCTATTGATGGTCTCCATGGGATTTGCCGTTCTGGCTGAAGAACTGCATATGCATTTTATTTTGGGTGCGTTCATTGCCGGTCTGTTTTTTGGACGCCGAACCATCGATGAGCATGTTTACGATGATGTGAAAAGAAAAGTAAGCGGCATTACAACAGGATTTCTGGCGCCTTTCTTTTTCGCTTCGATTGGATTCCACCTTGATTTGTCCGCGATTACCGGTATCCCTTTATTTCTCTTTTTATTGATACTAATCGCCGTTTTCAGTAAACTGGTGGGAGCGGCGGTACCGGCTTATTTTACCGGGTATTCAAAACGGGATTCAATGGCGGCAGGCGTCTCGATGAGCGCTCGGGGGGCGGTGGAGTTGATCGTAGCGGATATCGCACTGCGGGCGGGCTTATTCAATCATCCCGATCCTCCACCTCCAATTATCGAACATTTGTTTTCTGCAATAGTAATCGTCGCGGTCATTACAACGTTGGTTGTACCTATCGCTTTACGAGCAGTTCTAACTCAGAATGAGGAATCTTCTTCCTCCAATTCTTTCTAAACTCCTCCTACAACCCTCAAGTGCAAATCAACCAACAAGCGGCTCAAGAAATTTCCTGGCTTTAATAGCTTC
>CAZXSQ010000039.1:0-11386 GCA_964643335.1 uncultured bacterium | reverse complement strand
GTTGAGTACTTCGTCCTTGTCGCCCGGCGCCAAGGTCTCGACGACCAACGGACCGTGAGTGAAACCACCGCTTTTCAATACCGACAGAACCGCTTTAAAATCAACCATGCCCGTTCCCGGAGTCACAGCCACATTTTTGGGATGTTCATAATCTTTAACACACATTCCTGTTACGATTCCATCAACAGTCTCAGCATCATCAACAGGGTCCAACTCCCCATTCGAGTAATAATAAATGTTTCCTGGATCGTACCACAATCTAAAATTGGGATGCCCCACTTCCTCAATCGTTTTTCGGCATTGAGGCCCGGTGGCATTCAATCCACCATGCGGTTTCAGAGTTAATTCGAGGTTTTTACTGGCGGCATAGTCACAGCATTCTTTGATGGCTTTGTAGTAAAGATCATACAATTCTTTCGAACCAATACCGCCCATCAACAAGGTTTTTGCTCCGGCGGCGGCGCAATTATCGATCAATTTTCGAAGGCCTTCGATACCGGCTTGCAATGATTTTTGGACTGGAATCCCACCGCCGTAAACGGAAGGAACTTCAAGCCCTCTTTTTTTGACCTCTTCACCGATTTGAACCGCTTCATCCAGGGACGTCTGGACAGAGATCACCAGCCGGGTTTTTGATTTGCAGGTCATCAAACCGGCATGTTTATAACCGGCTTCGGCAATACCGTCCAAAGCGACACGGTAATCGTATTTGGCCCATGGCCGGGTATAACACCCAATTTGCCATTTATCACTTTTCGTGGCTTTCTGTGAACCAACAGATTCAGAGGCAACCACTTTGTCCGCAACAACTGCTCCTAATGCAAAACTGGCTGAGCGTTTAAGAAAAAGCCTGCGGTTGGTCGTATCAGACATAAAAAAACTCCTTATGTTTATTTGTTTCTTAACGAAACATGTTCAAAAATATGTTTGATGATTCTATAAACTTATTGTTCTCCGTTTTTCTTTTTCATTCAACATGGGTGAGTTGATTTTTTTGAGGGGAGGTTTTTTGATTTCTATATTGAGTATGATAAATTTATATTATAATGAACAAAATAAAATCCAAGGAAAATTCATGAAGGATTATCACATCAATATTTTCTATAGTGAAGAAGACGAAGGCTATATCGCCGATATCCCTGATCTGAGTCATTGCTCTGCTTTTGGCGACACTCCTGCCGAGGCTTTGACAGAGGTTCTTCGTGCCAAAGAAGCATGGTTAGAGACAGCAAAGGAAGAAGGCCGAGCCATTCCCCAGCCCACCTACCGGCCAGCTTTTTATCAAGTGGGGTAAAATTTTTATTGGGAGTATATCCATGGCTTCACGTGCGAGAGACTGGTTTGACTATCAGCTGTGCAGAAAAAATCTTGCGGTTCTGTGAACACCCTGCATCAAAGTAGAAACCTACTCAAACGCCTCAGCACTAAGCAGATGCGTCTTAGATCGTCCTCCTTTCCATAAGTCGTATTGAGGATCCGCATACGTATCAAAGAATAACTTCAATTTTGCTTCAAGTTCTTTTTGTATAGCAGACTGCAATGGTTGTCCATACAAATTGAACTGCTCGCCCAGATCGTTTTTCAAGTCATACAATTCATAAGGGCCATCGGGATAGCGCGTGACGTATTTCCACTCTTTTGTTCGGATAGCACGAACATTTTCGAATTCATAAAAAACCATGTCATCCCATAGAATCTGCTTTCCCTTGAGAGCCGCTGAGTAATCTCGTCCGGGTAGAGGGTGGTTTTTTGGCATTCGATGGGGAATTTCCAGATAATGAAGCAGGGAAGGGAGTAAATCATAGTTACTCGTCAACAGGTCACATGTTTGATTGGCGGGTATAGAGCCTGGATGCCGGAAAATCAAAGGAATATGCATAGTCCCGTCAAAAGCATGTAAGGGGCGGGTATGATCACCCATCCCCCAAATGCCATGTTGCCCACCAGCCCATCCTTGATCCGCCGCGAAGATCACCAGTGTATTCTCTTCCAATCCCAGTTTTCTCAAGGTGGATAAAATTTCGCCGACACCGTCATCGATACCGCTCAATTCGGCGGCATACCGCCGCATGGCATGTACATTGTTGTGATATTGCTTGTTGTTATACAGCCACGGGTGCATCATTTCACTTGGAAACGAGGGCAGGTCTTTATCTTCATAATAAGCATCATGCCGGTTCCGAACCGGTTTCAACAATGAAGGTCCTAACCCGTAAGGGCCATTATAGGACAGGAATAAGAAGAAGGGATTGTCTTTATTGTCCTCAATAAACCGGATACCCTGACTTGTCCACAGATCGGTTAAATAATCCGGTTCGACATAAACTTTCTCATCTTTGATGACTTCTGCATTATAAAAAGTGGAGGTTCCACCATGCGGCATGGTTATCCAATGGCTGAAACCTTCCTGCGGATGGAGATTGCCGCCCAAATGCCATTTGCCGGATAAGCCACAGGTGTAACCCTCTTTTGCAAAAATTTTGGGTAAGGTACTAAATTCACCGATGAAATTGTAAGTATCCGGCCCCATCTGATCTTTCCTGTTCAAAAAACAATGCACACCGTGTTGAGAAGGCATCAAACCAGTCAGATAGGTCGCCCGAGTTGGAGAGCAAACAGCATTTGAACTGAAGGCTTGAGTGAAACGAATGCCTTCCTGGGCGGCACAGTCTATATTCGGAGTGCGTATATCGGGATTGCCATAACATCCCAATGTCC
The DNA here is from genome assembly GCA_964643335.1 of uncultured bacterium. GTDB lineage: Bacteria > Hinthialibacterota > Hinthialibacteria > Hinthialibacterales > Hinthialibacteraceae > CAZXSQ01. The sequence continues at coordinate 8,668 of CAZXSQ010000039.1, read as the reverse complement.
ATGCGCCATGGTTATCCGTCATGATGAGAACCACATTCGGCCGCCGTTTTGAATGGGAAGCCTGTGCCATCATAGTCATGCCCATACCGGCACATAAAGTGTTGAGCAAGAAATTCCGGCGATTCATTGAACCGGATAAGTTGTTGGATTTCTTTGTTTTGTTCATTTTTATTTTCCATAAGTACATCTTTAAAACCAAATTCGGCTGAATAAAATTAATTTAATTGTTCATACATCCAATCATCTAATGTCTTAAAAGTTGTTATTTTCATCATGTTATCCTCTTTAAAATGTGTAAGTTGTGCCAATATTAATTGTTCTCAAATGATAAAGCATGATTTGGAAAAAATCTATTGACAGTATTTTTTTAACACTCTGAATTATCAAATGGGTAGAGCAGAAAATATAAATTGAATGATATTAAATATTCAATAGGCTTCTTAATGTAACGATTTAATGCATTTTAATTTAAAAAAACAAATATTTGGTTCAGTACCCTTTAAATCAATTAAAAAATATGTTAAAAAATGTCTTATATAAATTCGCTTTACTTAAACGAAAAGCATTATTGCAATTACATATTTTGGGCGACAGACAGAAAAGAGAGGGGAATATCATGAAGAAACTCGGGTTTTTCGCAATTATTTTTGGATTAATTGTTATGCCATCTTTTGGTTCCTTAATGGAACTGACTTTTCCGGGAATGTATGTGGGTCAAATCATCGATCCTCCCGGTGATCCGGAAATCGATCCAACTGTTAAAGTAACGGACAACATACTGAGTCAAGAAGACTTGAGCAACAGTCAGGATTACGATCCTGAGAACAACCGTTCTTTAGTTGTTCGTTGGTCGAATATCGATGTTGAGGATATTAGTGAATTTCATATTTATGTTAAGGTTGATGGTGCTCGATTACCGCAGTTTTTAGGGCGAACACGGGGCACGGAGTTTTCTCTTTTTATTTGGAAAGAAGGGGAACCTTTTACAGCGGAGCAATTCCAAGACGGTCCGCAATTTAATCACAGTTACAGTTTTTCTGTTTATGCAATGAGAGAAAGAGGCGCCGCGAGGCCTTTTTATGGACCGTTTTCTACAAATGGACCTGTTGAATTTCTACCATCGGAAGAAGTCGAACCGACTTCGACGCCCACACCAACACCAACTCGAGGCGCTGGCCAAGCTGAATGCGTCTCAGCGGATGAGTTTTTCAGTGCTGAGGCCTCCAATTTAAGTGACGTTACGTTAGGCCCGGTAAGAATCACGCAGGCACTTTTACCGGATAATACACCGGCATCTTTGAGCGTTACTGATTGTAACGGCGACGGGAGATTGGACGTCAATGTTCCATGGTCGGAATCGAACGCTAACCAGTTTGCATTGATCAAATTCGATGATGAGATTTGCGGTAGTAATGCGCCAAGAATGGTCGAGGTCATTCTAACACACGGTACCCCCATTACTTTGCGGGGAATAGACGAAAGCGGTGCTGTAGTGGATACAGCCAGTGATCCCGGAAGTGATCCAACTGTAGTACAATCATTGACACTTTCAAGCCTGAGTGGTATTCGCCTTATTGAAATCGAGGGCGCTGAAATCTGCATTTTAAGAATTTGCTGGCAGTGTTTAGGAAGAGTCAGAACACCCACTTCCCAAATACCGGATACTCCCATTCAAGATAGGACGCCACCACAACAAGAAACACCGCCGGTATTTGAAACACCGATTATCGAAATACCAACGCCTTTTATTCCTGCCGGAACAGTCATTGTCACAGATGACAATTCAACCTATGTAGATTTAAGCAACGGAGAAGACCGGGATCCGGTGGATGACAGGGAATTGGTAGTTCGCTGGAACTTTGAGTTCGATGATGTACGTGATTTTCATATCTATCGTGTCGGTGGCGAGGCTCGGGCGCAGTTTCTTGGACGCACGGCTTCAGGAACCACCAATCACTTTATATGGGAGGAAAACGCCCCGCGTCTGGCACCGGACTTCAAGCAAGGTCCTCAATTCGGAGAAACTTACCAATTTGCCGTATACGCTATCAGAGAGACTGGGGCTCCACGGCCAATCTATGGGCCGTTTAAAAACGCTGGGCCGGTGGAATACCTCAGTGAAGGAGCTATTCCGACTGAAGAACCGACGATGCCCCCGATTGGTATTCAATGTGTACAGGCGGATGATGTGTATGATGCAACAGCAGATGCGCTCAGCACTGTAACACTCGGCAATGTCTCGATATCGGAAGCTCATCTAGCGAGCGGCACGGCAGTTCCACTGCAAATTCGGGACTGCGGCGGCGATGGATTGTTGAATGTCGCCGTTCCATGGTCGGAGTCCACTGCATCGCAATTTGCCAAAATAAACTTCGGGAGCGATATTTGCAACGGCAATGCGCCGGAAATGGTCGAAGTGGTGATGACCCACGGCACAGGCGTCACCTTGCGCGGTTTGGATGACAGTGGAAACGTCGTGGACACAGCCAGTGATTCCAGCAGCGATCCAACAGTGGTTCAATCTTTCGTGCTGACAAGCGCATCGGGAATCCGCATGGTCGAGATCGAAGGTGCGGAAATATGCATATTCAGAATCTGCTGGCGGTGTTTAGACATCGGACCTCCAATCACTCCACAGCCGACAGAAGGCCCGGGGCCGATGCTGCGCTGTGTAGAAGCGGGCGAGTTTTATACCGCTCCAACATCTGGATTGAGCCAGGTTACTCTGAACGGTGTGGTTATATCCCAGGCGTTCCTGCCGGACGGCTCACCGGTGGATTTAAGCGTGACGGACTGCAACAACGATGGCAATTTGGATGTCAGCGTTCCCTGGACGGAATCCAATGCCACTAGCTTGGCATTTATCCAGTTCGACGGCGAAATCTGCGGCGGGAATCCTCCGCGAATGGTCGAAGTGGTCATGACTCACGGCACGGGCGTCACCTTGCGCGGTCTGGATGACAATGGGAATGTAGTGGATACAGCCAGCGATTCCAGCAGCGATCCAACAGTGGTTCAATCTTTCGTGCTGACGAGCGCATCGGGAATCCGCATGATCGAGATCGAAGGCGCGGAAATTTGCATCCTGCGTATCTGCTGGCGCTGTCTGGAACCTCTAGAAACACCAACGCCTCAAATTCCACCCACGGAAGTTCCAGGTCAAATTCGGTGTGTTGTGGCAGGAGAATTTTATGATGAACCAACCCAGGATCTCAGCTCCATATCACTTGGCGCCGTTACTGTAACTGAGGCTTCATTACCTGATGGAAGCCCGGCGGCGTTAAACGTCGTTGATTGTAACAATGATGACCATCTGGATGTCAACATCCCCTGGTCGGAATCCAACGCGACGGAACCAGCCAAGATTAAATTGGGTGATGAAATATGCGATGGAAACGCTCCGCGAGTTGTTGATATCATCCTTACTCATGGAACACCTATTGTACTTCGGGGATATGACGATAGTGGTACGTTGGTGTCATTGGTTGGAGACCCGGGAAGTGATCCAACAGATGTCCAATCGCTGGTAATGACAAGTCCAACAGGTATCCGTGAGATCGAAATCGAAGGGGCGGAAATCTGCATTTTGAGAATATGCTGGCGCTGCCAGAGAGATGTTGAAAGACCGACAGAACGCCCCACTTTACCTCCAATAGAGCGTACGCCCACGTTTAGAATACCTACTCCAGGTATTCCAGAAGATACTGTAATTGTTATGGATAACCTGTTAACGTTTGCGGATTTAAGCAATGATCAAGATCTTGATCCCGCCGATAACCGTTCTTTAGTTATCCGCTGGAATTTTGAATTCGAAGACGTTAAAGATTTTCATGTTTATGTGGAAACTGACGAACCACCAATGAAATTCCTAGGCCGGACGGCTTCGGGGACGGTAAATCATCTGGTATGGCGGGAAAACTTACCTCGCTTGAATCCTGATCTTAAAGATGGCCCGCAGTTCGGAGAAACATATCAATTTGTTGTGTTCGGAATCAGAGAAAGTGGTGCTCCCCGTCCCATTTATGGTCCATTCCGGAATGCAGGACCGGTTGAATATCTCGAAGGTGATGAACCCATAATTGAAACACCTTTGCCAACTGCCAGACCGACTCTGCCAGGTGGAAGAGATTGCGTCGAAGCAGGTGATATTTACACCGCCCCAGCTTCCGGATTAAGTACAGTTAATTTGGGCGCTGCGGAAATTGAACAAGCTTTACTTCCGGACGGATCAGCCTCACCATTATCAGTCACGGATTGCAACGGCGATGGGAATTTGGATGTAAATGTTCCCTGGTCTGAATCAAACGCTGCCCAGCAAGCCAATATCCATATGTCTCCGAACTTATGCGGTGGCGATCCGCCAAGAATTGTGGAAATCATATTGACTCATGGCACTCCGATCATCCTCCGAGGGTATGATGAAAGCGGAACATTGGTTTCCATAGTCGGTGATCCCGGAAGCGATCCCACTGTGACAAAATTTTTATTACTAAATAGTCCCACTGGTATCCGGGATATTGTCATTGAAGGGGCAGAAATCTGTATTCTGAGGATTTGTTGGCGTTGCGGCGGTGAGATTCCGACACGGACACCCATTCACTTCACGCCTATAATACCAGATCGAACTCCGATTATTCCCGGCCGCACACCTATTTTACCACCAGATATAACGACAACACCTTCTCCAACTCCCACAGTTCGTCCGGAAGAGACTCCACAAGGGCCTGCGGTTTGGGTTTCGGACAACTTAATGACGTTTTCAGATTTAAGCAACGGACAAGATTTCGATCCTGTTGATAATCGTGTTTTGGTCATTAGGTGGAACTTTGAGTTTACCGACACAGTGGATTTTCATCTTTATGCAAAAAGAGCGGAGGAACGGCAATTTAAATTTCTAGCCCGAACGGATTCCGGCACTGTGGACCATTATATTTGGGAAGAAGGAGCACCGAGGTTATCTCAAACTTTTGCAGATGGACCTCAATTTGAACAAATGTATCAATTTCGGGTATTCGCCATTCGTCCGTCAGGAGCTCCACGGCGTTTTTATGGCCCTTTTGAAAATGATGGTCCAGTAGCCTATTTCGAATCCGAAGGATTTCCTGAAGAGACTCCGGCTCCGCCAGAGGAAACACCACCTCCACCACCGGAGGAGACACCGCCTCTGCCACCGGAGGAAACACCGCCTCTGCCGGAGGAGACACCGCCACTGCCACCGGAGGAGACACCGCCACTGCCACCGGAGGAGACACCTCCACTGCCACCGGAGGAGACACCTCCACTGCCACCGGAGGAGACACCGCCTCTGCCGGAGGAGACACCTCCACTGCCACCGGAGGAAACACCGCCTCTGCCACCGGAGGAGACACCTCCACTGCCACCGGGGGAAACACCTCCACCACCAGAGGAAACACCTCCACCACCGGAAGAAACACCACCTCCGCCAGAGGAAACACCACCTCCGCCACCAGAAGAGACACCACCTCCACCGGAGCAAACGCCTCCTCCGCTACCTGAAGAACCAACGGATACACCGATTCCTCCTCCGCCCGAGGAACCGACGGATACACCAATGCCACCACCGCCCGAGGAGCCGACAGAAACTCCATTGCCACCACCGCCTGATGAACCGACTCCTGAACCCACACCTGACGATGATATTCCACCTTTTTAAAAACCAAAAAAGGGCGGCCACTCTGGCCGCCCTCTCTTTTTTCTTTCGCCAATAGAAAAACTCACTCCTTCAATATAACAGGTACTTTATCACCTTTTTTTACGACTGGTTGTCCACACAGTGGGCCTACAGCACCGCAATTTTGACAAACCCACGTCTCCTAGGTCTTGATCAAGAAATATAATCCCACCACGATGATAGGAAATCCCAGGAGACCTAAAATTGATATGGACAAGGAAAAAGTTATAAACATACCTGTGACAACAACAATTAACATTAATTTTGGATCATATTGAAGACGCAGTTCAGAGTCCACAATGCCTTCGCAGCATGCGCAAGGCGGGAATTTACTTTCGGGAGTATTTTTTTCTTTCTTTGGTTTTGATTTTTTTTTCTTATCTTCCAAAGGTGGAGGGGGTTCTGATGGGCCTGGCGTCTCGGTTAATGTCTCTGCCGGTTCTTCAGAGACTGCCGCCTGGTTTACCGCTTCCTCCGATTCAACCTCCTCGAAAATCATTTCCTGGAAATCCTCTTCTTCACTTTTTTCTATATCCTCTTCTGCAGTCTCTTCCGCTTCCTCATCGACATAGAAGGACTCTCCTCCTAAATTGTTGAGAATTTTTTTGAATAAGGGATCTTTTCTGATATTATCCAGTTCTTTGTCTTCTTTAGCCCAATCGATACAATGAATATGGAGTTTTGCCGCACGATTTAAATAGACTAATGCATTATTCTTATCCCCCATCATTGAATAACAGCAGGCAAGATTGTAGAGGCACTCATGAAATTCAGGGTCTTCTATAACCCCTTCTTTGAAGAATTCCGATGCTTTCCCGTATTCTCCTTTTTCATAGTGACTTAAACCTTTTTCAAATAGAGTTTTCGCATTTTGGACAGGCATTTTACACCTCTAACTTGAGGTTCTATTCTGTTTCTTCCCGATTAAGACGGTCTTATCTTTGAAAAGCAGCACAATTCTTTTTAATCAATACTTAAAAGACATTACTATGTTAATTTTAATATATATTATTTTACACCATATAAGAACAAAATAAAATAAATTTTTAGTGGTTTCAATACGGAGATAAAAAATTTTTTCGGGAAAAAATCCCAAAAAATACTTGACACCACAATATATTGGGTTTAGTATGCCTTTTGATTCCTAAATATAGATTTTAGGCTATAATCTAAATAGAATTATTTAATCGATTTAAATTAAACGGAATAATGAATATACATAGAAGGAGTTGAGGGAATGGTTATTTCCGAAAGAAATCGCTTCAAACAAACCAACGATAAGCAACACAAAGGTGAAATGCAAACTGAAGCCGGTACCAGGCAGATGAAAGGTCTACAATTTCAACGTTATTTCACCCAATCTGGCGAAGATCCCTTCTCTACAGTGGAATGGGAAAAGCGGAATGCGGCCATCATCGGTGAAAATGGGGAAGTGATTTTTGAGCAAAAAGACGTTGAATTTCCCCGCAGCTGGTCGCAAATGGCTACCAATGTCGTCGTCTCGAAATATTTCCGCGGCCACTTAGGCACATCCACGCGTGAAACCAGCGTTCGTCAGCTTATCGGCCGGGTTGTCAACACGATGGTTAGCTGGGGTGAAAGACAACATTATTTCGCTGCGGAAGAAGATAGGGATGCCTTTCGTGATGAGTTGTGTTACTTGCTTCTTCATCAATACGCCTCTTTCAACAGCCCTGTTTGGTTCAATTGTGGAGTCGAGAAATCTCCGCAATGCTCAGCCTGCTTTATCAACTCAGTCGAAGACACCATGGAATCCATACTGCAATTAGCCAAAACGGAGGGCATGCTTTTTAAGTTCGGTTCCGGTACAGGCTCGAATTTATCGCCCATTCGTTCTTCACGGGAATCCTTGGCCGGTGGGGGAACCGCTTCAGGTCCGGTCTCGTTCATGAAGGGATATGATGCCTTCGCTGGTGTAATAAAATCCGGAGGGAAAACCCGCCGTGCGGCAAAAATGGTCATTTTGAACGCAGACCATCCAGATATCGTGGACTTTATTCAATGCAAAGAAAAAGAAGAAAGAAAAGCCTGGACATTAATCGATACAGGTTATGACGGCTCATTCAACGGGGAAGCGTATAATTCCATATTCTTCCAGAATTCGAACAACAGCGTACGGGTAACCGATGGATTTATGAAAGCGGTAGAACAAGATGCGGATTGGCAAACCCATTATATCACCACAGGTGAGGTGAGTGAAACACACAAAGCCAAAGATTTATTGCATATGATCGCGAAATCCACCCATACCTGTGGAGACCCCGGCCTGCAATTCGATACCACCATCAACCAGTGGCATACATGCCCAAACTCAGGACGAATCAATGCATCCAACCCTTGCTCCGAATACATGTTTTTAGATGATTCCGCATGCAATCTGGCTTCAATCAATTTGCTGAAACTATTGAAATCCGATGGTTTTCTGGATATAGAAGGATATAAACAGGCTATCGATATCGTGATTTCCGCCCAGGAGATCATTGTCGATAATGCGGGATATCCAACCGAGACCATTGAAAAAAACAGTCATCATTTCCGCCCGCTGGGATTGGGCTACGCCAATCTGGGCGCACTGCTCATGGCCAAAGGGCTGCCCTACGACAGCGAAGAAGGACGCAGTTACGCGGCTTGTGTAACCTCCATTCTGTGTGGTGAAGCCTATGTGCAAAGTGCTAAGATCGCTGAAGTGATGGGGCCCTTCGAACATTACCATATCAATCGTGATCCGATGTTGAAGGTCATCAAGATGCATCGGGATGCTTCCTATACCATCAACAAATCTTTGATTCCCGAGTCTCTCTACCATGAATCCCATACGGTTTGGGAAAAAGCGTATGAGCTGGGTGAACGGCACGGGTACCGGAATTCCCAGGCCACTGTGCTTGCTCCAACAGGAACCATCGGTTTCATGATGGACTGCGACACCACCGGCATCGAACCAGACATCGCATTGGT
>CAZXSQ010000038.1:14944-21844 GCA_964643335.1 uncultured bacterium | reverse complement strand
GTCGAACTTCGTACTCTCCAGTATTCCATTATCTAAATAATGAACATAATTATTCTTTATTATTTTGTTTTCACCCTATTTTTTGAGAAAATATAACCAAGATATTTTTTATCTTGTGAATAAATCGATTAAAAGTTGATAATCCAAGCGAATCAATTATGGTTGATAATATATTTCAAATAGCGAATCAAGATACCATTTATGCAGCAAAAGGCACAGTTCTCATGCGTGAAGGCGAGGTGGGGAGTAATGCATACCTCGTTTTAGAAGGGAGACTGACCGTTGAACGTGAAATGGACGGTAAAAGAATCATTATTGGGAACATCTCTCCGGTGGATATCGTGGGTGAGCTGGCCATTTTAGATGAAATGCCGCGCTCGGCCACTGTCAAGGTTGCTGAAGATGCCCGTCTCATCGAACTGAATAAACATCGAATGAAAACCATCATTCGCCGATATCCGGATATTGCTGAAGTCGTCATGAAACTGCTTTGCAGCAAACTACGGAAAACCGCCTCCAAATACGTGGATTCAGAAATTCGTTACACAAACTTGAGAGAATATTTTTGTACACAGCAGAACAATGTTGAAGTAGAGAGCCAATTCCAGGTCGAGTCCAATTCTTTCTCAACAACAATAACCGAAAAAACAACCGATACACCAAAAGAAGAATCCCCAGAGAAATCTGGAGATTCTTTAGATAAATATAGCCAACCTGTGGAAAAAGACAAAGCCAACCGTATGGCTACGATACAAAGGCGAGACCAGAAATAAAATAATATAGGCCTTTTCTCGCAACGTTTATCTCAATTCAGCGATACTGTCATCCGAAAGCACCAATTTGTAGGATTTCGGCCTTCGTTCAACCTTATTTACTTTAACATTTCTCCCCAAAATACTGTTGTCGATACGAACTTCCACGTTCCGAATTTCACACTCTTCCATTACCACACTATATTCCACCTCGCAATTATTCAGCACTGAACGAGAACCAATTGATGTAAAACTCCCAACATAAGCATCTTGTATGAGGCAATCATCACCGATGATGACAGGGCCGCGAATGGTACTCCGTTCCACCCTTGAATTCTTGCCAAGAACAACATCCCCGCGTATATCGGATTCCTCATCCGAACTTCCAACTATATCTCGTCCCAAATCCTGTAATACCAACCGATTGGCCTCGATCATATCATCCGGATTTCCTGCATCCATCCACCATCCTTCTATAACGTGATGCTCCACATGCGCTCCACTTTGAATGAGTCCTTGAATCGCATCCGTGATTTCCATCTCACCTCGTCCGGAAGGAACCTGTTGGTCAATGACAGGGTGTATTTTTGAATTGAAAACATACACTCCAATCGCAGCCAAATCGGAAGGAGGATCTTTAGGTTTTTCCAGCAATCGGATTACTCGATCTTCTTCAACAACGGCAACACCATAAAGTTGTGGTTTCTCTGTTTTCTTTAAGAGCAAAACCGCGTCGGCATTATGTTCTTTGAATCGCCGAACAATTGGATCAAGGTCCTGCTGCAATATGTTATCGCCCAAGTACATCAGGAAAGGTGAATCGCCTAAAAAATTTTGTGATATTTGAATGGTATGGGCTATGCCTTTGGGTTCATCCTGTAGAATATAGGAGATATGAACACCATAATCCCTCCCATCGCCCAAAACCCGTTGTAAATCTTTGGCGTTTTCACCTACAATAAGGCCGATTTCATCGATTCCAACCTTTTTGATTGCCTCGATAGCATAGAGGACAAGTGGTTTATTGGCTATGGGTATCAAAGGTTTTGAATTAGTAAAAGTCAGTGGCCGAAGCCGTTCTCCACGTCCAGCACATGGAATAATCGCTTTCATGGTTACCTCCGCTTGATAAATAGGTTTTTTAAGTATTATCCAAATTATCTGCCAATTTTTTATACATTAAGCCATAGAACATTTGAAGATAACGGCGAGTTTCCTCACGTTCCAAATTCGTTACATACTTCCAAAATCCATAAATACGTGAAAGCACCATCAATCGCTTGGCATACAGATTCCAATTGTAACGGCTTTGAATCCGAAGTATGGCATTATTGGATATTTGATCCCAGTAATCAGGCTGATCCTTACACCGTTTCAAAAAATCAGCGATAAGCAAGGCTGATTCATCACCATGATTCGGATCGATATGGAATCCCGATATACCATTTTCGATGATTTCCAAAGGACCACCATAGCGAGTTGCAAAAGTCGGCAATCCTGAAGACATTCCTTCGATAACCGTTAATCCAAATGCCTCAAATAGAGCGGGTTGCACAAAAACACCCTTTTTATCACCGATCACACGGTAAAGTTCACCGGCAAAGTTTTTGTCGAGCTGCCGGCCAATCCAGCGAACTTGGTTATCAAGTTCATAGTGATTCATTAAGTCGTGCATACGCCTGATCTGTTCCCGCTCTTCATTATCCGTGGATGTATTCGGGTCGACATGGCCACTAACAACAACCACATTGGCTTCCGCTCTCAATTCAGGACACTGGCCATACCATTCCACAAAACCAGCTATATTTTTAATATAATCGAGGCGCGCCATCGTGAAAATGATAGGTTTGTCATTTTCCTGGAGCACTCCCCGAGCTTCCGAAGTGGAGTCTCCGTATATTAGTTCCTCAATCTCTTCATCCAGCTCAGATAACCGCCTTTCCGTTTCTGTGAAAGGAAAATATATTTCAGGATCCGCGCCGGGAGAAACTATATTAAATTTGGGATCAAAAATACTAATGCCACTGACCACCCTGTATAAATCCGGCATGGTAAACGTCGAATAACTTTCGTATTGACCGACATTACTGGCGTTACCTGCGATTTCCTGGTAGGTACTAGTAATGATGAAATCGGCCGTGTTCATTGAAATTAAATCCGCCGTGAATTGACAGGAAAAATTATAATGCTCCTCCATATTTTGCCAATACAAATCGGAAAACAGATATTTGGTTTTTTCCAACGCATGAGCAATGTTACATTGAGTGACTTTTAAACGTTCAGAAAGCAATGTGGCCACTAAATTTCCATCCGAATAATTTCCAATGATTAAATCCGGCCGTTCGCCAAGCAAGGCTAGAATTTCTTTTTCCGACTCAATGGCAAAATTTTCAAGATAGGGCCAAATGTGAAAACGTGATATCCAATGGGGAATTACTTCACCTGCTTTATTCCGGAAAGGTACTCGGACAATTTTTGCATTTTTTGTCCCAAAAATATTTTCAATCTGTTGATTACAAGTCGTGCCTTGGGATTCCGGAATGAGTCTCGAAACAACAAGAATTTGAGGTTCAATATCAATGCCTTGTCCCCAAAGTCTATTATGCATTTCTTTTTCCAGGAAACGGACCTGATCAAGGATGTAAATAACCTGCCCGCCGGTATCCGGTAATCCAAACACATTGGATTGACCAAAAAATCCGTGAGGAGAAAAAATGACGACACTGAAAATCATGGGAATACGTCCCAAAAATTTACCCAGGCATTCGTGGTCAGGCGCTTCAAGCACATTGCTGAGTTTATCCAGGGTGTCCAGCATGCGGTCCACAGTCCTCCCCCATCCGCATTCAAACCCGAGGTCCTGCATATTGTGTACCACTTCATTCCATTTGGCTTCACTAGGTTGAGTGGTTAAATAATCCTGAGCCTGACTTACCGCATCTCGTAATTCATGCACATTCGAAATACGATCATTGATCATCAGTTGCTGGCCCTGACACTGATGTACCCGTAAATAATTGAACAAATATTCTTCGCCTCTTCCCATATTGCTAAACATACGGCTGGAAAGATGGCGATTGAGAAATTCAACTCCCCGTCCAATCGAACGAGGTTCTTGCATACGTGGAAATTCCCGATTGAAAGGACTCAGATCTATTTCCAGAATCCAATCATTTTCATCCTGTGATGGATTCACCAACCGCTCTTTGAAAAGAAGAAATTCCGAGGGTCCCACTTCGTGAAATTGGACGGTTTCCTCATGAAACTGATAATACTTCCATTTGGCTTTTTTGGGCCGAACGGCAAAACAAATCCAGGGCGGATTGATGACCGCTTCCTGTGAATAGCGTACAAAACGAGCAAATGGAGTATACAGAAGTACTTTTCCGGATTCAGACTCGGTATATTCTTGAAAAGCATCTTCCAAATCCGAAGTAAGCAGATGTTTTTTTTCAAGCCCAACCAGGCGGTGTAAAAAATAATAAATTGTATTTCGATGTTCTTCAACGGTTTCTCGTAATCCTCTTGTCATGCTTGTGCACCTTCAGGTTGTCTGATTTCACCCAAAAAATTGTAATGATCAATTCCTTCCAAAATCCCTCGCGCATAAGCCCCTTTCGCAAAATACACACGAGGATTTTTCCGTAAAGGTTCTAACTCCGCACTGTAATTTCCGACCACCACTGCCAACACATTGATGGTTAACATTTCTTCGTCGTTCCCGGAATTTCCGGCAACCAGAATTTTCTCCATCGGAGTCCCCCACTTGTTACTGATATACCAGATCGCCAGTCCTTTCGAAGCGCGTACCGGCAAGAAATCAAGATATTGCTGATGCGAAAAAATCACTTTCGCATGTAGATTGTTTTGACGCAGAATTCTCACAATCTCTCGTTTTTTCGGCGCTTTGGAGGGGTCAATAAAAAAACTTAATTTAAATTCACGTTGGTCTTCTTCAGGCTGAGGATTGATACCTGGTAATCCCGATATATGTTCATACAGTCTGTCCGGTTCCCATTTATACCGAATATGCCGTTTCCAATCCATGTCCTGGGTTAAATCATGTCCATAATAGATTTCACTCCCAACGGATGTGATCAAGAAATCGGGAATCGGAACATCCCATTGTTCCAAAGTCTTAACCGTACTGTCTATTGTGCGGCCGGTGGCTATCCCTATCGCAAAATCGATAGGAGAATCTTTAAACTTTTGTTTCATTTCATTCAATGCGTCAGTATCTCCAAGCAAGGTATTATCGACATCGGTAACCAGAATCCGGTCGGCTTTGAGCAATTTTTTCCCTGAAGTAACCCAAAACGGCCGCGTTCTTTTTCTCTTCATCAATCTTTGCACTTTTTGCAAATAGGTTTTGACATGACTGGACCAGGAATAATAACGCTTAACACCACGCAATCCATTTCTTGAAAATTGGTACCATTGCTGCCTGTCCTTTAGAACTTCTTTAATGGTTCCTCCTATTTCCTCAGGATTCAACGGATCGATGAGATGGCCATTATTGCAATTGTTAATTATATCTTGTGGGCCTCCATCATTTGTCGCTATAATGGGAACCCCACATGCCCCTGCCTCAATCAACGTTAATCCAAAAGGTTCGGTTAATGCAGGATTGACAAATACCCCATGCGTGCTTGCCGCAATTCGATAAAGATCCGGAACGTCGTCTGTTTGATGATGCTTTGGATAGGCTATCGATCCATATAAATCGTATCGATCAATCATCAACAATAAATTGTTCAATACATCACGTGGCCCGGATTCCATGGTTCGTATATCATCCCGGTTTCCTGCTACAATAGTTAAATTCGCCAATTCCCTTAGTTCCTGATTTTCTGCATATGCTTGAATAAGGGTTGAGAGGTTTTTTCTTTCATCAGGGCGGGAAATAGCAAAAATCATCGGTTTACGAGGATGTCTTAAAAATCGTGACAATTCTTCCATAATCGGATATTTAACCGTACGTTGCTTCGGAGGCGAAAACTGGTTCAAGTCACATCCCGGCGGGATGACATACATCGTTTTGGGATTATAACGCTCATATTGTTTATATTGCTCTTCCACTTCCTGCCGGGTACTGGCAACAACGACGGATGCGGTATCCAAAGCATTTTCTTCTGCATCAATGCGTACATTTATGTTATACTGTTGAACGATTTTTTCTTCAGACATTCCCTTCTCAAGCAAGCGCTGTCTTTTTACGCGCCCCAATGAATGCCCGATAAAAACTAACGGAATGCCTAACAGATTCGACAATTTGGACCCGACATACCCGGCATCGGCATAATGACCATGAAGCAAGTCCGGTACCCGGCCCAATTTTTTGAAGTGCTTCAATACCTTATCAGCAAATTCATCGAGATGAGGCCAAAGTACTTCTTTACGTAAATAGCGCCTTGGACCACAGAGAAGCCGAATGATGTAACCGTCTTCTGCTACTTGCTCTTCGGGATTCGCATAATCATCGTCAACTTTGGGATCGATTACCTGACGGGTAATCAGATCAACTCTCTCAACATTGGGATTTTTTGCCAAAGCACGCGTCAATTCTACCACGTATTTGGTTTGTCCACCGGTATCTGCATCTCGGCCAAGTTCAAGATCATGACCCCGGATAAGACCATGAATACTAAACATTGCAACATATAATCGGTGCTCCATTGTCGTCTGCTTTTCTCCAGTCTCAATACAATGTATATTTATTCCTATTTACATTGATATGAACGATTTCCTATCCTCTGGAATATGATTTACCCATAAAAAACTTGAACCGAACATCCCAAAAACATAAATTTATAGTTCACATACTATGTCTTATCAGAATATTTTCAAGGGAAAATACAAAAACGGTAAGGATAACTCTAAAGATATCAGCAAGTAAGATTAAATTGATTTATTGACAATAAAACGAAATTTTAAGTACACTGGCACCGGGGAGGATTTATCATGATTCTCTAGCAGAAAGGCGGCCGGAAAGCCGCCTTCTAGAGCATAAACTGTTTTATTGAACCACACTAATAATTAACGATTTCGTTAATATCGATTACCTGCCTGAATTATTATTGGCCCGGGCTACCCGGCGCCTTGATCCGCCGTACCCTTTTCCAGAGCCTCTCCCCGACCGTCCAGGTCC
>CAZXSQ010000038.1:0-14934 GCA_964643335.1 uncultured bacterium | reverse complement strand
GATCGAGCATGTCGGAGAGGAACCGTTCGCTCAGCCGATGGCGGCGGACGAGGATGCCGCCCTCGTGCTCACCCTTCTCGGTGAGGACCGGCAGGCCCTCCTCGTCCCGAGCCACCAGGGCCGCCTCGGCGGGATGAGCGTCTTCTGTCTTGTTTGGCGGTCGAAGCGATGACGACTCGTTTTCGCGCTCCTTCTCCAATGCTGAAAGTCGTCACAGCAGAATTCTCTTTCAAGGTCATATGGATGATCCTACGTTCCGGAGCGGTCATTGGCTCTGTTCGGACATCCCTTTTTGTCCTTGCAACTTGATCCGCTAAACGTTCAGCCATTCGGCGCAGATCTTCTTCACGCCGATTTCTGTAATTGTCAATATCAATGACCACCTTGCGCCATTCTTCTTTGTCTTCATTAAGATATCGGGCTACGAGATATTGGAGAGCATCCAGCGTCTGTCCTCGATGACCAATCAGTGGCGCCGCTTCTTCTCCCATATTCACAGTCAAAGACGAATCTTCTTCTTCCACTTCTACTTCGGTTTCAATATCCATTCGTGACAAAATATTGCGCAGAAAAACAATTGTACGTATCCGGTCATCTTCACGAATGGTGGCTTTCACTTGTGCCGGCCGTTTTCCTAACCCCAAAAAACCTTTCTTGCCTACTTCGAGTGGATCGATTTCCACTTCCTCCCGTTTGGCAGAGAGTTGATTCAGTGCGTCCTGCATAGCTTCTTCCATTGTTAAACCACTACCTACAGCTTCTTTCATTATTATTCACCTCAATTCTTTTTCGAGAATTTTATTGGAGGCCGAAACACTGCAACGCTCTTCTCAATCTTCATGAACTCTTTTCTTTGCTCACTAAACGCAGTGATAATTATGTTTACTCAGATGACAATTCTATTTTTTCTTGCCCTCTGGCAGTGACGGCTCCGTTTTAAATTTATCCATCATTATTCGCTGAATAAAATCAATAAATATACTGATAACGAAATACAAAATGACTCCGGAGGCTATTTTCCAGAAGAAAAATACAAAAATTAATGGAAAAACTTTCATCATGGTGGCGTTTGGACCTTCAACTTTTTGCTGGCTTGTACTTATGAGCATCAATCCTGCATAAGCGATGGGTAAGATATTCACAGTGAAAATGAAAGATCCTAATGGTATATAAAAAGCACCGTCCGGAGCAGATAAATCGTGAATCCATCCGAAAAACGGAGCGCCGCGCAATTCCAGCGCCATACCAAAAGTGGCATACAGCGCAATAAAAATCGGGATTGTCGGCAGCATGGTTAAACATCCGCTTAACGGATTGACTTTATGTTTTCGAAAGAGCTCCATTTGCTCTTTTTGCATCTTTTGGGGTTCGTCTTTGTACTTTTCTTTCAAAGCGTTTATTTGAGGCTGCAACGCCTGCATCTTTTTCATGGAATGCATTTGTTTGGTATAAAGGGGGAGCATCAACAGTTTTACCAACAAGGTAATTAAAATAATGGCAACTCCATAGTTAGGAACGATGGAGTAAAAACCTTGCAAGAGTTTCAGCATCAATTTCGATATCGGTCCGGTAAAACTTTTCAAAAAAATCTGCCGGGAGTTGGTTAACGCAGGTTCCGCTTCATTTAAAGCGTCATCCTCTTTTGGCCCGACATACAATTTAAAACGATCTACATGCTTCGCACCGGCAAGAATAGGATCAACTGTCATCCGGACACCGGCCATGGGCTTCATCACATAATTCGCTTCTCCTCCCGGACTGGAGACACCTTTCAAGGCAAATTCTGTGAGCATTTCCGGTACAATCGCTGCCAAAAAGTACTTTTGGTCAACTCCGGCCCAGTTTACGGTTGTTCCTTTTTCCGCAACGACAAATGATTTATAATCGGGCAACAAGTCTGCCTGTTTTTTCTTAAGTTCATTAAGCAGAGCGGTTTTAGGCTGGATGTTGGTATCTCCCCCCATTTCCAGATAGGCGTTATTAACCGCATCATCCCGCATGGAGGGAAATCCAAATCCCCCAAACCAGGCTAAATCATAAAAATTCTCTTCATCAAAAGATATTTTCTCGTCCGAATGATTTGTTATCCGGATTTGTAGATCGACATGGTAATTATCCGGATAGAATCTGAAAATTTTCTCGATGGATAAATCACCCTGACGGTATTCAAACACCACATCCTTGGGTTGATTGACATACAATCTGTCAACATTGCATTGGTAAGCCACTTCCCTGCCGGTCATTGTTTTGCCCCATTTCATAATGAAACCGGCCTTGCCTGGAGCAAATGTCGGATCGATGGCATCCACCGGCTGGGGTCCTGTCTCCTGGCTCTTCTGATAAAAACTCAGTTCCAACTGGGCTTTTTGACGCTGCGAGCGATCACCCGTTTTTTTCGCCAATTTCAAATAACGTGGATCTTTGAAAAGTTCCTTGAATTTCAACAATTCCCATGAAACCGGTATTGCACCATTTTTTGTGAATTCAACTCGGTATAATTCGCTTTCAACAAGAACGTTCTCTGTGGAATCGTGCAAATCCTCTTTAGTTAACCAAGACCAGGGGCCCTCAACTTTTGTAGGTTTTTTTTCGGGCTCCTCTTGAACCGCCTCTTCTTTTTTAAACTCATTTGGTTGGGTAGGGGTAGGAGTAGTACGATCGGTTTGAGTTTGCCGAGGTTTCGGTGCAGGGGGATTCATTTTCTGGCTGTACCAACTGAAAAGGATAATAATCAGCATGGACAACGCAAAACATAAAGCAAGCCGCTTTTCTGTATTCATTTACACAACCATTTACATTACTTATCCAATAATTTCTTTGCAGGACGAATGATCATTTGAGGAAGGCTTTGGAGGCAAATCCACACCACCAGGATGAAATGGATGGCATTTCGACAAACGTTTCAAAGTAAGAATACCACCTTTCACTAACCCAAAAGTTGAAAGGACTTCAATTGCATACACAGAACAAGAGGGATGGAAACGGCATATGTGCCCTAAATAAGGTGAAATTAAACCCCGATATAATTTCAGTAGCATTAAAACCAAACCAACGGGCATGGTTAAAACATACCGTTTCGCCTTGTTCACAATACACCAATTGAGCTTCTCACCGGCGCTTCAAGAAGTTGCACGAGGATGGTATTTTTCAGAAAAATCATCCGGTTTGTCAATCATACTTTTTCGAATCAAAAGATGAATCACATCTTCTTTGATTTGTGAAAAAGCCGCCTCTTTAATATCAGGTTTAGCTCGTACAACAATGTCTACCGTCTCTTTTAACCGTCCCTTGACACACCGATATACCTCTCGAAGCCGTCTTTTTGCCCTGTTTCTTTCTACCGCCTTCCCCACAGCACGGCTCGCGATTGCTGTAAACCGCGATACGGATTCATCATTCGGCTGAATATAGAGTACACAAAATTCCCCGCCGATGCCGCGTTGCCGGAGCACTTTTTGAATATCTTTTCTCTTCCTTAAACGTTCGGTCCTGCAAAATCGTTCATTCAACCGCTTATATTTTAACCGTCTCAAAAAACACGAATTACCAGTGCTTTACATCAGAAACAGTAAGACGGTGACGACCTCTTTGACGGCGACGGCGTATTATTTCACGACCGCCGCGAGTTTTCATTCGGGCACGAAAACCATGAGTGCGAATACGTTTTTTCTTACTGGGTTGATAAGTTCGTTTCATCGTTTCAATTTTATATAAGTTTTTTTATTTAAATAGAAGTCTTTAGCATACTTTATGAAACTAAGCAGTCAAGACTGACAAATAACCAAAAATACCTCATAGGGTAAAGCAGGCCTCTCCGCCTTTACCGGGTAACCTCAGGCTTCCTCACCTGTACCAGGTCGAACAAGCGTCCCGCCTGTAACTAAAGCATGAAAGCTTAGCAGGTTTTCCCCCATATGCAAATACACAAAGTAGAATCGTGTGCATTCATTTGAAGAAAAATTAAGGTCATAAATCGAATCAGTTATACATCATTGACATCTTTTTTTAACTCACTGTCCAAAACACAGCATTGATCAGGATTTTTTGCACTGTTTTATTAAAGAAAATCGGGTACGTTTCATGTCCCGGCCTGAAATAAAAAATACGCCCCTTTCCTCGACACCAACAGCATCCGGAACGAAACCATTCCCCTCCATCCCAGGATGACTGAAACACAACCTCATCCGGATCGGGCACATCAAAAGGCTCACTGTACATTTCTGTTTCAGGAAGATTGAAATCATTTATTCCTTGTGCGATGGGATGTTCAGGTAATACAACTTTGATATACTCCGTTCCGGCGTTTTCATCCCACGAAGGAAAAGTGCATTTTGTCCCCATCAGTTTTCTGAATGGTTTACATAAATGGGCGGAATGCAACGGAATAAATCCCATTCCTCTTTCCTTCACATGATAAACCACCTGTTCTACGGCGTTTTGGGATATATCATCATGAAATTTATGGGCAAACCAGAACAATGTATCGGCTTGCGAAAGTAACGATTCACTTAATCCCTGATCCGAATCTCTCATCGAAGCGGTAAACGTATTGAATCCCGCATTATTCAACATTGAGGATATTGCACCATGAATACCGTTTGGATAAACCGATTCAGGTTCTGTCCACTCGGACCATACCATAATATTGGGATCACTTTTAACCATAGCCCTGCTCAACTCAAAAAAATTATTTACCATCTTTATCTTATAATAAGGATTTACTGTTGGATATAACCAAGATGCATCAAGTTTTCTTTTTCTTCGGGGCTTAAAACAACATTCCTAAACGCTTCATCCGGAAATTCATAATATTTCCCAATTGTCCTGCAATTCTCAAGGTGTTTTTTTAATAACTTCTTCATCTTATTGACTTTATCAGTAAGTTCAGAGTCTAACTCCTTCCCGGTTCCCATTAAATTTCTTTTCTCTCCAGGATCGGATATAAGATCATAAAGTTCCCATTCATCCTTTTGGGTCCACCAGATTAATTTCAAGTCTTCCAGTAAGATACCTTCTTTGTCGGAAAAATGAGGGGCAGGTTTTTTCCCGCCACCATGATGAAGATAAATCGGTCGATTTTTGAAAAGATTCGAATTCTCTTTGTTGCGTAAAAGCGCCATTAAGCTTTTTCCATACAAAAATTTTGGCGGTTCCCATTCGAGCATCTCTACCAACGTTGGGAAAACATCAACATGGGTTACAGGAACATCGATTCGTTTTCCCATAGGAATAAGCTGAGGATAACTGATAATGGAGACAGTTCTGATGCTTTCTTCATAAACAGTCACCCCATGTTCTTTCCAGCCGTGTTCCCAAAACTCCTCTCCATGGTCCGATACCAACCAAATCAGAGTTCTGTCAAGCAATCCCTGCTTTGCCAGTACTTTTAATACCTGGCCAACTCGGCGATCATCGAGCGTGATCTCACCGCAATAAGCATCCTGCTCCTCATACTCCGTCAAACCATCATACAATCCCTTATAAGGAACAGGAGGTTCATAAGGCGTATGGGGTGCTATGTAATGCAGGTACATGAAAAAAGGTTCGTCAATATATTCGAGATGCTCCAACCCAAAAGGCGTAACCTGGTTATCCCAAACCGGGCTTTGCAGCTCGTCAAATCCCCTCTTGAAACCATATGCAGGAATAATCTGGCCATTGCTGGATACGCCCACGGTTGAATATCCTTTTTGATCAAAGAACTCCGCAAAAAGAGGCACACCGTCATGAAGAAAAGCTGCCAATGTCGCATGACGGACCGCGCCATGGGCAATTGGATGCAACCCAGAAAAAATCGAACCGACACTAGGACGTGTCGACGACGATGCCCCATAAGATTGTTCAAAAAGAGTTCCCAGCGAAGCCAGCATATCAATATGTGGTGCAATAACAAACGGATGGCCGTAGGATGGAGTATGATCAGCCCTAAGAGCATCGACCAAAAACATAACCAAATTTTCCGGCTGTTGAGATGACCCTTTCAACCGTTCAGGGGCTTCGCTTCCGAAAAGCCGGCTGATAAATGACGGCCGTGGAATCGTAGGCTGGACATATAAGCCGGAAGCAGGGACCAGCAAAACCTCTGGACGACAGGCTTTTTGTTGTTTGGGTGAAGGATAAATACCGTTATCATTCGTCTGGGGATTTTCCCCAAGTTTTTTATTAAAAAACGGAGGATTGAATTCAAGATAGCATTTCAGCCGAAATGTATTAAGCCTGGATTTTTGCAGGGATTCATTTTTAAACGGAAATTCATCCCCCTTTTTATCCAAATAAAACCACTGGCATCTCCAGTTTTTGAATTCTAATCTACCAACTTTAATATCAATGTCTTGTGGTTGTTCGGCAACGATGGGATCAGATTGATATTCAAAAATTAATTGAGAGACCGATTCATTTTTTTGGCTAATTTCGCCTGTTGGATATAATCCAACAATTGAAACTGACTGTGGTAAAGGCTCTGACTGGTCATAAGCCAAACCAGCTGGAGTGAATAAAAAAATTATTAGAACTAAAATATATTGAAGTTTCATTTTAAATTATAAAACAAAAAATTTTGAATCCTTTCTTCTATATTATATTATCCAAATCAATTAAACAAAACAGATAAATCTCAACCTTCATTGTGAAACGAGTTTCAGTCATACTTATAATTCATTAAAAACATTTATATGCATTGAAAATCATGGAAGAAACAAATCAAACACAACAATTTAAAAACGAGCAGAAGGACGCAGATTTGAAAAGGCGCCTTGATGATGCTGAAACCCATCGTCAAGGATTGCTGGAGCATTCCCGCAATCTTGAACATTTATTGCAGGAGTCGGTTCGACACAGTTCTAATCTTGAACATCTGTTTGAGCATATGAAAGAACACTCTTTGCATCTAGAGCAATTACTTAAGCAAAAAGAAGAAGATATCCAAGGATTGATACAACATATAGGGAATGTTGCCCATCTTCTTGGTGAAAAGGATAGCGATTTAGAACAATCCAAAGAAAAAATTAAAGAACTGGAAGCCCGATGCTATAACTATGAACAGCTGCTTAATGACAGCGGAATTAAGTGGAAGTAATGCCCGCATTTGAAGGACTGAAGACCGTGTTCTCTAAAAAATTATGGAATAGAAAAAGCACAGCTGATTTGGATCTTGATAAAGCCGATAATGCCTCGTCTGACGATCCAATTTATAACCATTTGATTAAATATGAAGGCGAATTGTGGGGAAGTGAAAAAGGGAAGCAGCGTACCTCCTGGTTCGATTCTCCTTTGATTCATGGCTACATCAACAAGAGTATTTCTGGGAATCCCAAAAAAGGCTGGTTAGATTATATTAAGGAAAAATATTTTCGGAAACCGGCTAAACTTGCCCTCAATGCCGGGTGCGGACACGGTGCACTGGAACGGCTTATTCTTCAATATGATATTGCCGAGCGAATCGAGGGTTTCGATGTCAGCGCAAAAGCATTGGAATGGGCCAAAAAAATCGCAGAGGAGGAGGGGTTCGGGGATCGGGTTCAATATATTCAAGCCGATGCCAATTATCTGGAAAAATCAGACTTACAAGAGCAATACGACGTTGTTTTTGCAGGGATGGCCCTGCATCATTTTGCCGATTTGGAAAAATTCCTGGATCAGACTCTTTCCAAACTGAAAGACAAGGGATTATTTATCACCAACGAATTTATCGGGCCGACACGGTTTCAGTGGACGGACACCCAGCTGGAAGCAACCAACCGGTTTCTTCGTAGAATTCCCAAAGAATTAAAAAAGAATCTTTTAGACTCCCAAAAAATAAAATGGAAAGTAACTCGTCCGGCTTTAGAATATATGAAAGAACACTTTGCCTTTGAATCCATTTGTTCAGAACGAATCGTACCGGCAATAAAAGAAAGATTCGGCGTTATTGAACAAAAAAATTACGGTGGGACCATTTTGCATCTGCTATTTGAAGGGATTATGGGAAATTTTAAAGAAGAAACCAATCGGGAACATGCCGTGATTGTCAATATGGCCATTGAGTATGAAAAGGCCTTATTGGATTTTGGTGTGCTGAACCATGATCACTCGCTGCTCATTTGCCGAAAACGTTAAAATTATTGAAATATTTGAATTTGGGTCTTGCATACGATCAATAAAGATCGACAGGTTCATGGATTCTCAATGTGATTCAACCAGGTCGTTACAAAAGCCAATACGGCATTCCAGCTTATCGTTGTTTCATTTGACGCAAAACTCTCCTCGTTATCTTTGTATAGAAATGCGGGCGCCATTCCATCTCTAAACGATCGCTTCAATACGCCATCATTTAAAAATTGATTTGGCCCTCCTACAAGCAGCCCGGGAATCGGGTCTTTCACCTTATCCGCAATAAGAAAAGGATGAAACGGTTTTTCTGGGGATTGGCTCCCATGTCCGGTCACATAACACATGGATAACGGATTTCGTCCCAATATATAATGCAACTGATCAAGCGCAATTAAATGATATCCGCCTTGAGGATGTAATTGATGCGTCA
The DNA here is from genome assembly GCA_964643335.1 of uncultured bacterium. Lineage (GTDB taxonomy): Bacteria > Hinthialibacterota > Hinthialibacteria > Hinthialibacterales > Hinthialibacteraceae > CAZXSQ01. The sequence continues at coordinate 6,416 of CAZXSQ010000038.1, read as the reverse complement.
AAAGCAAAATCACCGCATTTTGCAATACCAGGTTATTCGATCCCCAAGTAAACTCTCCGGCTTTGATACTTAATCGGTAACCGTCTGATTTTACTTTATTAATTAGTGTATCAGCCAAAACGATAAGGTCATTTCCTGCTTCGTCTTTTAAATCCGAATCGATATCCAGACCGGTTGCATTCAAAATGGATGCTATTGCAAGTGGAGCGGCATTCCCCCAGTAGGCTGACGAAGACAGCAGGGGCGCCCGGCGCTCAGCCAATGCAAGGGTTATATCCTCCATGCGTTTGTTTCCGGTGGCACGATAAAGTTCAAATGCGGCCCAAAAACGTTCATCGGAATTATCCAGATCACTATAGGCTTTTGTACCAACACCCGGCGGATTTTTAAAGCCACCGTCATGGCTGTGTTCTTCCAAAAAATCCCATGCTTTTTCGGAGGCTTGTAAACACTGTTCCGCAAAAGTGGCATCGTAAGGCAGATACAAGCGGGATGCTTTGGCGGTTAAAGCAGACATCCCTGCCGTGGCGGTATTGGATATGGGAAATATTATCCGGGTATCTTTTTCCTCATTAGGCAAAACAGGTTTCCCGGGTTCTTTGTATGTCAGCTTATGATGCACTCCTCCCTCCTCGGACTGCATTCGCAAAAGCCACTCAATTTCCCATCTCAATTCATCCAATAAATCGGGGATTCCGTTGCCACTTTCAGGAATGGCCAGTGCTCCATCATCGAAATACTTGGGATAAAGTTCATACAGTGTTAACAATAAACCTGATGAGAAAATACCGCTTACCGAATATTTTCCATAATCACTCCCATCATGCCATCCCCCGGTTGCGGCCATGACATCCTTACTGTCAGCATTCCCGGCTGAAGCGGAAAATATATATCCATCCGAAAGATGACAGGCCGGATGCGCCCAATTGCCAGCGAAATCCTTAGATAAATCAACACCGCAGCGATGGTAATAAAAACTTTTCAAGGCATCGCGGGATAGTTTATTGTACACTTCATGATCTATCCTGAAGGGATAGGAATGTCCTACCCCTTTTACTTCCAAAAAAAATGTTCCTGTCGTCCGGACAACACTGAAATCCGCAGACCAGATATGCCCGCCACTCTCCTGGTCATTCGCTTCAGAAAGTTTCAGCATTCCTTTGAAAACTGGTTGGCTTGTCTCTGTATTGATTAAACTGAACGGCAACCCCAATGAAGAAGACACTTTGGCGACCTTGGGCGTTGAAGGAAGATAACCGATTTGATTGACATGGATATTCGGTGATACAGGACTGTCTTGTTCGGCTGCGGCAATTACATTACACACAAAAAATAATATATATGCGATGGAGAGAGAATAATACATTACGTGATTTCCTTTATTGATCCGCGCTTTCTTTAGTATGGCGATTTCTTTTATCAGCCATTCAACATATAATACGTATATATCTCAAATTCTGTTATTTACTTTTAAATTATTACATAAAATCATTTTGATAAAGATTACTACAAAAGCGTTGCTTTTTAATGAGTAGGTTCTTCTCCAATCCGTTGCCGAAGTGTGATACCATTCGTTTATTTGAAGAACTAAATTATCATAGATGTACAATGTTTCTTCTGTATAAGTTCAATCTGAGGAAGAATTATGAATCGTTTATATTATATCCCGCTCGTCCTTTTTTGCTTGGTCCTTTTCGCATTTGGAATTCACGCCGACACATTGATGCTGAGTAGTGGAGACCAGCTGATTGGAACTATCATTTCTGAAACCGAGGAAGAATATATCGTCGATGTGAATGGCGTTCCTGTCAGTGTTCGCCGGCCGGACGTTATCTCCGTCAGAAAAAGTGACCAAGAACAAGATGAAGAAATCACGGCTCCACCGGACTATAATATTGGTCAGGCCACTGAAACTATTTCACCTTTTATTCCACAGCCAGCCACCAAACCGGTATCGGTAAAGGAAGAAACACCGACAGCCACTCCCAAGCCATTGCTGCCGGTTCTTGTCTCCCAAGGGAAGGCTTATCAGGTCACCGGCAGTGGTGTTCGATTTCGCCAAGGACCAAACCTGGATTATGAAGTGGTGGAAACCCTTTTAAGTAAAACAATCCTCATTGAAATTGAAATGGCCGAAGGATGGCTTCATGCCAAAACCTTAGACGGTGTTGAAGGATGGATTCATCCTAATTTTGTTCAGCCGTTGCAAAATATCCCCTGTATGGTCACTGGAAATCGTGTAAATATTCGCGAAGCGCCAGGTGAAGTGTACCGCTCTCTCGGCTTGCTTCGTAAAGGTGATATCGTCCTTAAATTGAAAGAAAGAGCCGATTGGTGGTACGTCTTAAGCAGTGAGGCCATTGCCGGATGGTGCAGCAAGGAGTATCTGTATCCATTGAAAGACGAATCGCTCTATAAACCAGAAATGGCTGTTGTTCGGAACAACGATGCCGGTTCACCTATCTTGCTTCAAACAAATCCAGCAGGCGATAATCAACAAAAAGTAACTTTCACGGTGCGAGATGAAAATATCGTTATTGCCGGAATCACCAAATTGATCGTGTTTCACCGAGACCAAACCATTTTTGAAAACAAAGATTATACTTACGCCAGTCCGGATATTTTCCAACGCCAGCGGATGAATAATGCCATGGAAATCATCAATACCGGCATGCCGGAGCAAGTGGCTGTTACTTATATTGGTGGTGATATCCTCTCGTTGCTGGGCCACAAGGTACCAGAAGGCTGGCAATATGTGTTGACCGTGACGAATAATCTTTCAATTGAATACGGTTTTGTGGTTCAGGAAGGGCCTGCGAGAGGAACCTTGATTCTGGTACCATAAATTATTTTCCCGGTAAAAAAGGCTTTAAAGGGCATTCATCGCATTTCGGGGTTTTGCGGCAAAATTTGTGACCCACCGCCACCAATTGCGCGTGGTAATCCTTGTATAATTCAACATTGTTCGGCAATCGATCTTCAAAAAAATCCTTCATTCCATGGTAATCGATTTCATCTTCCACCCATCCATGCCGAGTCAGAACCCGATATGTGTAGAGATCGATAACAAACGAAAGATGTTCACCGGCATATAATAGAATAGAATCCGCCGTTTCCGGGCCGACTCCTTTTATATTCAGTAATTCTTCACGAAGAACTTTTGGATCCTGCCTGAACATCAAAGAGACATTGCCCTCATAACTTTCTTTTAAAAAAGCGAGAAAGGCTTTTATTTTTAACGCTTTTTGATTGTAATACCCGGACGGTCTTATCAATTCGGCAAGCTTCTCTATAGATATGCTTGACAATCCTTTATATGAAAGCTGTTTCTCCTTTTTCAAATTGGCAATCGCTTTTTCAACATTCTTCCACGCCGTATTTTGAGTCAGAATTGCTCCAATAATAATTTCAAACCGTGTCGTTCCGGGCCACCACCCGCGATGTCCAAAATAATCCAGCAACACAGTATAGATTTCCATTAATTCTTTTCGCTTCATTTCTTCTTTCTCTTAGAATCCGATCCTTTGATTATAGACAATCCATATTATTTTCACAAACATGAAAAACCCTCTTGACTAATTTAATAATGAGCATATACTCATAATAGAACGATTGAAGGAGGTTTAAAAATGCCAGGTTTTGATAGAAAAGGACCATTAGGACAAGGGCCGATGACCGGTGGAAAAAGAGGATATTGCGGCTCTAAAAATACACCACCAGTAAATAATGGATTAGGTGTTGGAAGAGGCGGTCGTCCACGCGGTGGCGGAAGAGGCGCCTGCTTTGGTGGTGGACGTAATAAAGGAATGAACTGGAACTTTTTCAATTCGAATAGTGAGGAAGACTTTTTCAATCAACAGATTGAAACCCTAAAGCAAGAAAAGGAAGAATTGGAAAAACGTCTTGAAAAGCTGGAAAACAAGAAAACCGCTTAATTCACAGAACTGGAGGTAAAGACAACAACAAATATTTGGGTGTCTGTCTGCGCGCCCTTGCGCTTAGAGAGAATGAGGGCATGCCCGGTTGCCTTAACTCATTCTCTCTTTTTTATTATCTACTCTCAACAACATTACAGTAATGATATGATTATTCTTGATTTTCGTTCTGAAGAATACAAAAAGATAGAGGCCCATTTTCCGGCGAATGGTTGCCCTCCCCCTATTTGGCAACAAATCAGTACTTGACAATTGTATATATGCTATATACAATCCGTCATGATTAAGAGCTTTCGGCACAAGGGACTGAAACACCTTTTCGAGGACGACGACCGGAGCAAGATCAATGCTCAGGATGAACGCAAGATCAGACGTATTCTCAACCGTCTGGACAGTTCCAGTGTGCCAGAAGACATGGCGGTCCCCGGTTTCCACCTTCACCCGCTGAAAGGTGACCTGAAAGGCTTTTGGGCCGTGACTGTAAGAGCTAACTGGCGCGTGATCTTCCGCTTCGAGGGAGAGGACGCCGCCGATGTTGATTTAATCGACTACCACTAGGAGGACAACACCATGCCGATGAAGAACCCACCCCATCCCGGCGAACATGTTTTGGAGGATTGCCTGAAGCCTTTAGGTCTCAGCATCACGAAGGGAGCCGCGCATCTTGGGGTATCCCGGCTGACCCTCAGCAACCTTGTTAACGGCAAGAACGGTATCAGCCCAGAAATGGCGATCCGGCTTTCCAAGGCTTTTGGCGGCAGCCCTGAGCTGTGGCTTCGGATGCAGATGGCATATGACCTGGCGCAGGCCCGGAAGAAGGAATCGAGCATCAACGTGCAGCGCGTGCCACAACCAGCTTAGATTTTGTTGGAATTTATTCAAAGACTCATTATTCCAATCCCTGAACACCTACAAGGGGCATGCCCAGTTGCCTTAACTCATTCTCTCTTTTTTATTATCTACTCACAATAATGTTCACTATTGATTTAGCAATGATGCCGCCGGGCGATCCAACCAAAGTATCGCGCTTGAATGCGTCCGCAAAATCGAGGCCGGACATGCGGTTGACACAGGCCCCCGTAAGGCATTCTTTACCGCTTGAGCCTTGCGTTCATCGGGAACGACACAACTAATCACCTTGGCTCTCATCATGGCGGGAACCGTTTGTGTAAATGCTTTTTTGGGAACATCTTCAAACGTTGGGAACCATCCTTCACCAAATTGCTGCTGCCTGCAGGCCTCATCCAATTCAACCACTTTCACCAATTTCGGATCGTTAAAATCGGCCACCGGTGGATCATTGAATGCAATGTGTCCATTTTCACCGATCCCGATACAAGCCAAGTCGATATCATCTTCCAAAAGTAGATCTGCATACCGTTTGCACTCTTTTTCCGGATCGGGAGCATTCCCATCTAGATAATGAACCTTTTGGGGATTTACCTTGTCAAATAAACGTTCGCGAAGATACCGTCGAAAGCTGGCCGGATGGTTCTCTGACATGCCCACATATTCATCCAAGTGAAACGCTTCAACAGAATCCCACGGCACTGTTAAAGTGGTCAAAGAAGACATGAACTCGAATTGGGAAGCACCGGTGGCAAAAATGACTCGGCATTTGCCTTTAATATCCACAACTTCTTTAATCTTATTTGAAACAAAAACCGCCGAGGCCAACCCCAAATCAACCTTGCTTTCAAACACTTTGACCATCATCGATTCACATTTGAATTCTTCACAATTATTTGTCATTTTTTTTGGCTCCCTATAGTATTCTTTATCAAAAACTCTTTTACAAAGTAAAACTCATATACGGATTTTATGAAAGACATGCCTGGTATTTGATGCTACATGCAAATCGAATGTCATCCAGAGCACAGGGATCGTACAGTTCCTAACTCAAAGTAAAAAAAATATTTATTCGACTTTTCCGAATCTCACATTTCTATATTTTGTCGTCTAAAATAGTATTATTATAAACAAATATGAACATTCCTCGATTATCCGTTAGCAATCCAGTTGTGGTCAATATGCTGGTGGCACTATTGATATGCACCGGTATTCCTACGTATTTTTTTATCGTTCGCGAACTTTTTCCTATCATTCCGCAAGACAGAGTGCAAATCAGTACAGTCTATCCAAATGCTTCTCCGGAAGACATTGAAAAGCAAATAACCGCCGAGATAGAAAATGTCATCATGGGTGTGGATGGAATCAAACATTCCAGTTCGGTTTCCATGAATAGTTTAAGCATAATCACCTTAGAATTGGAGGTAGACGCCGATCCCAATGTGGTTATTCGCAATGTTCAGTCAGAAATAGACAAAATTGAAACATTTCCGGAGGAAGTAGAAGACCCGGAAGTAAGAGAATTAAAGTACGACTGGCCGGTATTCAATTTGACGTTGAGGGGAAGCGTTTCCAAGAAGCGCATGAAACAAATAGCCGAGGATCTTCGTGATTACATTGTGGAAGTTCCCG
>CAZXSQ010000037.1:16692-21847 GCA_964643335.1 uncultured bacterium | reverse complement strand
TTTCGTAGTCCCTGTCATGATCGGCGAAAACAACATGGCTGAAGTGCTGGATATGACTTATATTTTCTTTGATTGAGTGGTGGGAATGGTTTGTTTTCGGAGAGGATCAAGGGCTGCTTCGCTTGCCCTTGGCACCCAATGATGACAACAGGCGGGGACGCCTGGGCTGCTTTGCAGGCGGGGACGGATGGTTTACCTGTCTTTTGATGTGTGTTGGTGGATGGTGCGGTTGGTTTTGGCTGCGAGGATTAGGAGGGATTCTAGTTTTTTGTAATAGCCGTTCTCGTCCATTTCTGCTTGTTTGCTTTTTAAGTCATTGATTTGATCGATGGTGGATACATAGGTATCGATTAACTGTTGTGGTACATTTTTGGGAAACGAAAAGTTTTTCAAATAAAATTGATCAGCCTTTTGGCCATCTTTTGAAGAATTTGCTGCTGTTTCTTCCCCAGTGCTTTCTTCGGATGCGTTATCTGAATAGACCAATCTTGTTCCCAAGCCGTCGCCGTTGTCGTCGAGAATAGCGTGCTCAGTCGGGATGATTCCCTGGTTTTCGTACCACTGAAGCGTGAGTTCAGCCGCATGACGACAGGCTTCCAGGAAAGAAATCCGTTCATCGCGATTGGTATCCGCATTTCCTTCTTCCAATCCTTGGATGAAAAATTCCATGTATTCCGTGGCGTTGATCTCATCAACACTTTTGGTGGCGGTGCACAGAATACTGTTTTCACCACTTAAGACATTAATGAATCCGGCGCTGCAGGACGCTGTGTTTAGTAAAATGATTTTCGAAGGATCGGTGGAACCGGCGAGATTATTCAATTCAGTTGCAGTCAAATCGGTTCTGGGAATATGCAATTTGATTTCATTATTCAGATAACTGCCATGGCCGATTAGAAATATGCATAGATTGTCATTATTAGTTATACGGCCTTTAAGCCGGAAAAAAAGACGCCGAATTATATCCAAATCGGTATGATATTGGTATTGAGAAGCCTGGTCAGGGAACTCGGTCAATAAAAAGAGATTGGCGGCTGAGAAGTCACATTTTTCTATTAACACGTTTCGCAGACGCTTCCCCCAGCCGGCAAATTTCTCTTGATATTCTTGCTCACCGCCGCTCCCGCAGACGATAAAACCATAATTATCCGCATGAGTGGGAATTTGAAATGCATATATAAATAGAAACAATAAGGTTATTCTAAAACTTATCTTTTTGATGAATTGAATACTCATTATGGAAGTCCTTTTTTACGTCTGAAGTACCATTCGAGAAACAATAAGAGACATAGCAATATTAGAAATAGTGGATGATGCCATAGATGGAGTTTCACCGTTACTGCCTCGCGGCCAGGTTCCCAAGGAATTGCATCCGGAATTTGGGATATTTGATTCAGAGTGAAAAATTCACCACCTGTTGATCGAGATATATCTTTGAGTAAACCGGGGTTGTATTCCGCCTGTTCATATTCGTTATGATCTTCCTTGACAATGAAAGCCTGTTCCAATGTACCAATCTGTTCATCCTGATCATCTTCAGCGGTTACTTTTATTTTATGCAACCCTTGTTCAACCGGAGTGAATTCCGACGTATATTCGCCGATTTCCTTAATGGATTCGTCAATCCCCAAGTTTATTTCGCTGCCCGAAGGCATGGTCACATTCGTATTCACCCGCATACCTTCAAGTTCATTGAAGGCAGCATCCCGGATTAGAAAATCAAATTGTACCGGTAATCCCAACACACTGTCATCAGTGAAAGAAGTGAAGCTAATTTGTTCCGGTACATCACGTACAAGATAACGGACAACCTGGCGCCAAAAGCGTTCATGGGTGTTATCTTCTTTTGGCATTTGTAACTGCCATTGCCAGGTTTCTCCCGTAGCCAAAACCGCGCATTGGCCGTTACCGTAGCGTTGAACAACAAACAAAGGTTGATTATTAAATTCCTCTTCCGTTTGGGAAGAACGGGACAATATAGCCGCTCCCGCCCGAGTGAAAGCAAACAAGTTCAAACCATATAAGTATGGAAGGGAACGCCAGTGTGTCAGATTTTGGTTTGGATCGGAGTCCAGCGAGAAAGTTCCAGTCAATTCACCTTCATTGGCCGGAACCGCTTGAAATATCTCTTCCACAAAAGTTGAAGTGCCCTTTCCTTTCTCGAGCAGAGTGACTGGCAGCATGGTTTCGAATACACTGCCAGCGAATTGATCGGCCACGAATGAATTCGGTCCCCCCATGACCAGTAACGCACCGCCTCTTTTATCCACGAAATCCCGGGTTAATTCCAACTGTTTTGCCGTGAAGTCCTCTTCGGTCATTTCACCTAAAATGATAAGATGGTAAGGAAACAATTCTTCAGCCTGGTTGGGAAATCCCTTCACCAGTTCACTTTCTTTCATCCCCAGCCGTAGATAAACCGGTTCATCATAGCGGCCAAATTTTTCCTGATTATTTTCAAATCCTTTAAAGAGCGGATTGGTCATGCTTGTTCTGCTCCCGCGAAATACGAACTTCTGTTCGGCGCGGGACATCAATATCAGGCTGCTCAATTTCAGTTGTTCGTCATCCACCAATGCCTGGCGTATAAATTTGTGCTGCCAATTTGGTTTCCCGCTGTAATACAGGATGCGGAATGTTTTTTGGTTGTTATCGATCACAAATTGTTTCGCGTTATTTTGAAGCACACGTTCGATTTCAGGTGTAGAAACAATTTGATCAACACTTGTATTGTTACCCGGCTTGCTTCCTGCAAGCCGTATTCTGGCTTGATAATCAAGCCAGCCAGGATGCTGCGGAACAAATTCCAATCGAACCTGATTCAGCTGCAAATCACTTGTTATACCAATACTTTTGGAACAAACGACTTTTTGACCATCCACCACTTCCACCAAAGCGTTTCGGCCTTTAAAGCCGGTGGCTTTGGTCCCGATATTCAACACGACTGGGCTTTTATCGAAAGGAGTTCTGTTCACACTCAGGCGTTCAATTTGCATGTCACGCCAATCTGATTCCAAGTCTACACCGACACAAAATACGGGGACGGATGTTGATAATGAATTGACTGTTTGGGCTGTTTTCTCTGCAGTTTGTTGAATGCCATCGGAAAAAAGCACAATACCGGAAATGCTGAGTTCGTCCAATTCCTGAAGTGTTGCCTCTATGGAATGGACTATATCCGTTTGAGGTTGGGAGAAAGTAAGCAACTGAGGTGTCTGCAATGCATCGATGTCTCCACCAAAACGGTAACGGGCAACTTTGTATTTCTTTTGAAGCCGTTCTTTAAAATCGGTGGACGATTGTTTGTAGATTTGCTGCAAGCGTTGTCCTCGTGAAAGTCCATCATCGCCGTATATCTGCATACTTTTGGAGTCATCGAATAATAGAATGACATATTGATCGGCCGGCTCGATCAGTTTTCCTACAATAAGAGGATCAAGCAATAAGAAAAAAATCAATAACAAAACAAAAGTTCTTAATGCAAAGAGACCATAACGAAAAGATGTTTTGATTAGTTCAAGACGAGGGTAATAATAGAAAAACAGCAACAACAACGCAATGACAGTCAAGCCGATGTAAAACCATGGGCCAAAAGGTAAATTAAAAGCAAAATTGGTATCTATTAAATCGCGGATTTGATCACCCGCGAGCCATTCTTTTATATGATACATAATTAACGTGATGCTTCCGCCTCTGAAAGTGCTTTAAAATAATCGGCGACTTGTTCCTGATAATTCGATGGAACATCGCCTTCACTGGTCAAGACAAACTCTTTTTCGGAAAGGAGTTTCTGAATTTCCTCCTCCAGCTGGCGGGTGGTATTTACTAAAGGATTGCTGATATACTCCAAGAACAAATCGTATTTGGGCGGGACGCTGTACCGGCGATACTCGCTTCTCATTTCCTCAATCCTTTCACGAATTTGCGTCAACCTTTCGCGATGGGAACTTTCAGCAGGAAGCAACTGCTCTGCGTTCCGTAATGATTGTGTCCATGTTCGATAATCGGATTCAATGAAGCGTTCCATTGTTTGGGTATTGGAAGATTGGGTATTGGAAGATTGGGTGTTAGGTGATTGGGTATTAGGTGTTTGATTGTCCAATTGTTGAGCTTCCGATGGCTGCGATTCCGATTGTGATTCTGATTGTTGTGATTCCGACAGTTGAGTTTCTGATGATTGTGTTGATGAACTGACTAGAGAAGCAGATTGGTTATTCTCGTCTTTTTGCTGGAGTAAATCATTTAAATAGTTCAAAGCCAGCTGCATTCCTTCGAGGTCATTGGAAACCATTGATTGGGCGACCTGGTCCAGTTCGTTCGATGATTCCTGTAATTTTTCAAAAATGTTCTCTTCATGTTCGATGGCTTTATCCCAGATGCTGTATTGAATTAGTGGGACTTGTTTTTCTTTTTCAATGTCTTCAAGTATTCCCTTCTGGCTGGTTTGACGCAGCCAATCACCTAATTTTTGTGACATTAACTTTTGGCTTTGATCGGAGCGTTCTGATAAATCACCGGCCATTTCTATCGTATCCATGAATTGTTCAGCCAGTTGTTCTTTCTTTTCTTTGATTTGCTGTTTTTTGTCTTGATCATCTTGATGCGAGGTAAGCAACGGTATTTCCTGTTCTTCCGTAATTTCTCTCATTTGTTCAACAATATTTTGCTGATCTTCATTCATTTCGCGCATTTTTTCCTGCAGTTTTTTCATGCGCTGAAAAGCGGCTTCACGCGAATATTGCTTCAGTTGTTCCTGCATCTGATCCAGGGCTGAAATGGCTTTAGAGCTGGAGAGCCTTGCCTGCTGCAATTCATCCTCTTTCAAATTCTCAAGGCTTCGATTCATCTGGTCGCGAGTTTCCTGGAGTTGCTGAAGCGCTTTGCGGACTTGAGGATCACGCATATCACCCATCGCAAGTTGGCTTTCCAGATCATCCAGTTGTTCCAGATTTCTTTTTTCTTCTTCCTTCAGGCGCTCAAGCCGTCTTTTATTTTCTTCGATTTCTTGTTTTTTCTGTATTTCTGAGATCAGTTTGGAAATTTCATCATTGATATTTTTCTGCCTCTGCGCCATTTCTTTGATCTTGTTTAAGGAGTCGTCTGTCTCTGTGAGGCGATTCTGCGTGGTTCTCTCTTCTTCATAAAAATTGCGTGT
>CAZXSQ010000037.1:15025-16682 GCA_964643335.1 uncultured bacterium | reverse complement strand
TGCGGTTCAGCTCGAGTTCATTGATCTCAGGCCGGTTCTGTTGTCCCTGGCCTGCACTGGATGATCTTCTTTGCTGAGAAACTTGTGACCGGTCCGGCTGCAGTTTTACGATGAGATGATAGGCTTTTTGTTCGTGCGCAGCCGCGTTGGTCAAGTTTTCTTCGGGTTGAGGATGATTGGAGTTTTCGAGCGCATCAATGGCGTCTTTCATGGATTGCACAAGCTGTTTTTTTAATTCAAGATTGCTGGTATCCATAGGATTGGAAACCGAATATTTTTCAATCAAGCTTGTTTGAGCCTGGATTATGGCTGAGCGCTTTTTGTTATAATTTTCCTCGAGTAATTTTTGTGCCTCCCGGCGCAAATTCCACGTTGCGATTATGATATCCTTTTGACTCGTAGCGTCTTCATTTTCCCCTCGATTGGATTGATTGGATTGCCCGCCGGATGAATTTGACATGGCATGTTCAAACTCTTTGCGAAACGGCCTGATTTCGATGAAATACGGATCCCCCATCTGTTCATACGTATTCCGGCCCGATTTAAAATCCTCAGCCCAGACGGACCAGGTAATGAGATCACCGGATTGCACCTGCATATTTTCAAGTGCGAGTTTATAGAAGCCGTCAATCTCTTTTATCCTTTTGTCTTTAGAAAGCAGTGACAACCGGACAGGTTCTCGTGCCGCCACCTGGTATTGGATGCCGTAATCTTTGATGGAATAATCATCCCGAACATGGAACTTGAATGGGATCTCCTCCAACATAGTGACTTCCAGATCCTGTCTTGGAAAATCGATCTGTATTTCAGGGAGTTTGTCTTCCTGAATCTTGATTTCATATTGAGGATTGAATTCGCTAGTGTTTCCTTCAAGATCGGTCAGTTGGATTGTGTATGTATCTTCTTTATCCGGAGCAAAGGATATCTTCCAGTGCTGATCGGATTGTTTCACCAAATCGAAAGTACCTCCGTTTGCAAGGACCATCTCGGCTTTGCTTAATTTTGTGTTTACCTGCAGATTCAGATCAACCTTCGTACCTTCAATCAGTGTCAGATTGCCGTTGTTTTGAATTTCCTTGGGTGGCAGTCCAAGATAGTCAGGATAATGGAGGGTCACATCGATGGATTCGACTTCAGGTGGAATCCAAGCGGTTAGGGTAAATAAATCGGATAAAGCCTGTCCTAACTGAATTTGATACTCTATGTTATTTTGAATAGCATTGAAGGTGTAATAGAAGGTATTAGCCGATACTACCTGATCCATGTCCTCCACATTCCATTCGGAATTTCCCCTCTTCCACCGAATAAACGCCTTGTCACCGGAATTCTTTATTTTACAGACAATAACCTGGTTATCCCCTTTGCGAACACGGGCATTTCCAGGTTCGATAGAAAATTCCGGTTGTGGTATCAAAGCGATTTGCTGGTTGGGTGATAAACTTGAGAAATCCGGAAGCCATAACTGATGAAAAGCGATAACCACTCCTAAAGAGATCACGATGAAACAAAAAGCTGCCACCAGCAGTTTGACCAGCACATCTGAATTGAGTAACTCAGTAAATCCAATTTTCTTTGTTTGGAGTTCAGATTCCCGAAAGAATTTTTCGATCATCCATGGCGAAGTTTCTTTATCATGTTTCGATCCGAAGGAAACGGC
>CAZXSQ010000037.1:0-15015 GCA_964643335.1 uncultured bacterium | reverse complement strand
AATGCTCATCGATATACAACGCAATTTGCTGGAGACTGATGGTTTTTTTTAAAGGTCTGACCAACATAAACCAAACAGCAGTTAATTCTAAAATGACAAACGGAACGAAAAGCCAGGGATGAGCAATATTCAACCAATTCAAGACGATAAAGAATAAAGTAAATAGAACCACCAGCCCAAATGTGACCAATCCAAACCGTACCCAACAGCGGAAAAAATAGGCACATTGGTATTGATTCGCAATCTGCTGTATCTTAAATTCCAACTCTTTGGAAATGTTAAAATCGGTGTTCATTGGCTTGCTCCATATGACGGTCTCTCATGCTCAATGGTTTTATTTTGCGCCAGCCGTGATGCATACCAACTTTCCGTCAGCAATCCAACCAGCAGTAGAATGAGTATCATTAATCCAAATTCTTTCTGATGGCTTGAATCATCTTGTATTGATGTATTTGTCACATTCGCTGCCACTAGAGTTCCATCCGTAGAAGCAGCCGAACATAATTTGCTCTGGAATTCTTCGATGGAAATCGATTCCAAATCGGATTCTTTCACATCGATATTCACAGTTTCTGAGTGAATCCAATCCTCGTGAGCCGGAGTTCTCCAGTGAAGAAAACCTGAACGGCTTACTGTAATCGGTCTCTCTTTCAGTGTATCACGTGTGAAGGTGTTATGCGAATCATTTCCTGGAAGTTGGACAATCAACTCAGAAACCTGATTCAATTTGAAAGGAGGGGTGTCAATTCTATCCTCGACCCGATGTGAGCGAATCTCTTTATCACCCTTGTCTAAATAAAAAAGCGTTTCAAAAAGCAAGGGAACAAATTTGGCCGTCTTGGGTATATTGGTCCACTCCAGTTCGGGAAGGAATGTCCACACTAAACATGTGCCTTTTCCGTAAAGACATTCAACGATGGCAGCAGGTTTATTACCGGACTTATTCTCTTCAAAGCAGGAAAGCACTTTTATAGTTTTCAACTCGGCTGAAGGCATTTGTAGGGGCGATTCGCGAATCGCCCCTACTTCTGAATTGTGAATCTCACTTTCCGATTCGCGAATCGCCCCTGCGTCTACTATCACTTCGGTGTCTGTGTAATTATAAAAACGTAAATTTGAAAAGTCGTTAAACCGTGAACCGCAAAAAGGGAAGAAGACGGGATGTTCAAAATCGATCCAGGACAAGGATTCATACTGTGAATCATTGGTTTCTTCATATCGTTGTCCGGTGATGGTTAATCCTAAATTGGACAGCCATGCATGATTGTCTTCAACTTCTTTTTGTTGATGATCAATCATCAACAAAGCATGTCCGCCATCTTCGATATAGTCCAAGATGGTGTTTCCATTATTTTCATCGATGCCTTCAAGGCCACAAATCAACAAGATATCTATAGGCTCAGCCGGGTTTTCCAAAGTCTGGCTTAACAAATCAGGTTGAATGGTGCTTAATGTCCAGCCATGGTCTTGATTAATTTTCATTGCCTGTAAAATGAACCATGAAGCAGGCCATCTTCTATTGGTTTCATGGGCGACTAATAGGATTTTATTTTTGTATTGTGGATTCCAGGCAAAGTACCGTTTGTTATCAAGCGAAAGAGAATCACTTTCAATTTCCAGCCAGCCGGTATACGTTTTTTCAGGCTCTAGTGGAATAGAAAAAGAAACTTTGGATGTGTTGCCCGCCTGTACGTACAGATTCTTTTCAGAAATTTTTTCTCCATCCACAAACAAACTTACTTTACACAGTGGTTCTTCATCCTTTGACCAATTTTTCACCTGTCCCCTAATGTTCAAATTACCCATCTTGCTTTTCTCAAGATGTACATCCGAAATTGTAAAAAGATTGACTTTACCCTCTCCAACCTTGATAGGATCTAAACTGATGCTCGAGTCCAGTTTCCAATTTGAAATTGATGCAGGCATACCGTTTTTCTGAAAATCTGTGATGAGATGCACAATATAACGTGTGTCATCTGAATTTGCCGCTTCATTTCCTAACAATAATTCTTGTGCTTTTTGCAATGCTGGAAGATAATCAGTCTGTCTTTCGGACAGTTGAACTTTTTGAATTGCCTGAATCGCCAGATCATCAGTATTTCTCTCATTTGTTTGCGAATTGAAAATTGGCATTAATACATATGGGCGGCTATCAAAAGCAAGCAAGCCAACAGCTTCGTCTGACGGGATTGAACGAATCAACTCGATGGCGTTTTCTTTGGCTTCCTGAAATCGATTCTTCGTCCCCATACTGTATGATGTATCAAGCAGAATTAGGTGAACCGCTTTTGATTGCACCGAATTGTTTAAATTGGCAAGGAGCCGATAGGGACGTGAAAAAGCGAGAACCATTAAAAGCACGATGGCCATTCTCAGCAACATTAACAGGATATGCTGGATGTTGCGTTTTTCTATAACTTTCTTTTTGACTTTTGGCAGAAACATTAAACTGCTGAAAATCAATGTTTCTCTCTCAGGCCGGCGGATTTTATGGATCAGCCAAGGCATCACCAGCAATGAGACACAGGCTAGAACAAAAGGAGCGAGAAAAGAGATTCCCATCAACGCCCTCCCGCAGCTGGATGATGAATTCGGGCACGCATGGTCTTCCCTCTTTGAGTACGCTGCTGGATGAAATGATAGAGTGCACGATCCAACGGTTCAGTGGTCACGAATTCTTCCAGATCAATTTCAACGGATAAGCATTCACGTCTGATTTTTTCGAAATGACGCTTGCGGTTCTCAAGATACTCGGAGCGGAACTGTTCGGGCACAACAAAGAGTTCGGATTCATTTTCGGCATCGGCGAATGTCATCGACTTTGCAAAATCGAATGAACATTCAGCCGGGTCACTGATTTGCATGATTGATACATCATGTTGCTTCGCCTTGATCAACTTCAGGTAATCAATCATTTCATCTGCTGGCTGGAGCAGGTCGGAAATAATTATGACCAGACTACGCAAAGGTAAAATGGAGCCTAAATATTCTAAAGCTTTGGGCAAATCAGTCTGACCTGAAGGTGCTAAATCATTGAGTTCGACAAGTAATCTGCGTAAATGAGGTTTCGAATTTCGAGGAGGAATGTATAAATCCGGTGAATCGTGGAAACCGATCAATCCAATGGCATCATTTTGTTGATGGAGCAACATGGCCAGACAGGCTGCGAGCATTCGCCCGTAATGGAACTTGGTTACACCACCGGAAGTAAAAACCATCGAGGCGCTGCTGTCCAACAGTAAAATACAGCGCAGATTGGTTTCATCATGAAACTGTTTCGTGTGAAGGCGATCGGTTCGTGCGTACAAATCCCAATCCACAAAACGCGGATCATCCCCCTGCACATAGGGACGATATTGCGCAAACTCCACCGAAGCGCCAAAATTCATACTGCGGTGCAATCCAGCCCTGAAGCCATCGACCACAGTTCGAGCCAATAACATCAAGTCTGAAATTCCGGCAAGCACAGCAGGATCGATAAAGTTACGTTCTGACTGCATAATATCTCGAAGTTATACCAATTCTGAGCGCGGCTCAGGAACGGCCTCAATTAATTTGGCGATGATATCCTCAACACTGACCCGGTCTGCTTCGGCGCGAAAGTTGGTAAGAATCCGATGACGCAGAACCGGTGGCGCAACCGCGCGAATATCGGCACAAGACACATGAAACCGGTTTCTTAAAAGCGCCCGGGCTTTAGCGGCCAGGATCAAATTTTGCGACCCGCGCGTTCCGGCTCCCCAACCTACCCATTTGCGTACAAAGTCGGGAGCGTTCACGAAAGATGTCCGGCTTGCCTGGGTTAATTGAACCGCATACCGTGCCACGGCTTCAGCAATCGGCACCAGGCGCACCAGCCGGGTGAAATGAAGCAAATCATCCCCATTGAAAACCTGACTCAATACCACATCCAAGTTGGAAGTAGTTTTGGTTACCACATCCAGTTCATCTTCTTCATTCAAATAATCAATGAGAATGTTGAACATGAATCGATCCAACTGCGCTTCCGGCAGTGGATACGTGCCTTCCAATTCGATTGGATTCTGCGTGGCAAAAACATAAAACGGCCGCGACAATTGACGGATCTCACCCGCAACCGTGACTTGTTTTTCTTCCATCGCTTCCAAAAGTGCTGCCTGGGTTTTGGGGGGCGTACGGTTTATTTCATCCGCCAACAAAATATTGGTGAATATCGGCCCGGGAATGAACCGCATCTCCCGGTGCCCACTGCTGCGGTTTTCATCGATGATTTCTGTACCGATTATGTCTGACGGCATCAAATCCGGCGTAAATTGAATCCGCTTGAATTTCAAGTCCAGGATTTGCGATATTGAACGGATCAGCCGCGTCTTCGCCAAACCCGGCGCTCCAGTAATCAAGCAATGGCTTCCGGAAAATAAAACAATCAGCAATTGCTCGATTACTTCATTCTGACCGACAATAGCCCGGCGAATTTCTTGAAGCAGTTTTTCGCGTCCATCTTGTAGTTTCGATAATGCTTCCTGTTCCAGATTGTGTTGTTGTTCAATGGTAATTTCAGTTTGCAAGATTGACCTCTTTTAAACTATGATTTCAATGGGTCATGGCGTAAACAACAATGTTGATTCCCAAAGGATATGCTTTTTTAGCTGAAAATTCCCGAAAATAGACCGGATTTTGGGCTTCTTCCTCCCATCCGTCCCCAAGATCGGTATTGTGCATAACCACCACCATCAAGCGCCCGTCTTTGTCAAAAATCCCTTTACAGCTCGGAATGGCGCTTTCGTGGTAACGCTCGGATGTCTGTCCTCCGCTTCCATACCAAAAACCGATTCCAGGGATTTGTGGGATTTCTTCGATCTCGAATACGATATGGAAAATTTCATGCTCCAAAGGTATATCGACCATTGGATATTCCTCAGGCGGAAAGACCTTTCGGATTTCGAATGCCCAATTTTCCCATGCTCTCGGCCCCCAAAAATCATCCACCAACAGAAAGCCTCCACGCTCCAAATAAAGCCGCAGTTGTCTTGCTTCTTCTTCGGTAAAATAAAGACCGGCTACTTCCAACATATAGATGAAGGGGTAGTTGAATAAGGCAGGATCAGTGAGACGAACCACATCGTGCTTGATCCGCCCCTGCTCATCACGATTAACTCGAATGGTTGTAAGTTCGGATAATCGTTGAGAAAAGTTCAAGTCCGAATCGGGATAATCGGTAGCCCAGCCGCCTCCCCGATACCTACCCCTGCTGCCGGAATATGCGATTCGGCAGAAAGTGAAGCAGTTATCAGGAAAGATATCGCGTTCTGGGCGCTGATAACGATCCTGCCGAAACCAGTATTGTGCTTCAGCGTTGTGAAAAACACCCAAAATCGATGCCACTACTAGAAATACACAGATTCGTTTTTTTAATAAACAAAACATTATTCATCTCTTGATGTATTGTTTCCCCGTTCGACAATGGCGAGCAGCAATTTTTGTGCTTCCCAATAGTGAGGGATTTCTTCTAGCAATTCGATGGTTTCTTTTTTCGCTTGATCCCATCGTTCGCACTGCATGAGCAGCGTGATGCGCTCTTGTCGATAGTGTAACCGATGAGCCGAATCCAATTGGCTTAATTGTTGGGCCATGTCCAAGGCTTCTTGCTTTTTATTTAATTTTTTCAAACTATGGTATAGGATTTTCCTCACATCAAGATCAAACGGATCGATGCCAAGCGCACGTTGAGCCACTTCGATCAGTTCATCCCATGCCTTTTCTTTTTCTAGAATAGAGATCATTTTATTGTATGAAGAAAAATCGGTTGGGTCCCAGTTGATTTCCTGCCTTAGCGTAGTTTTCAACTTGTCTTGTTTTCCCCACAATTCATACAGGCGAATCAATTGTTTTAGTGGAGCGTTTTCCGCTGTGTATTCTGGAAAAAGTTCATGGGCTTTTTTCAATTCATGTTCTGCCTCTTCCCATCGTTTTTCTTCAAGCGCCTTTGTCCCTCTTCTCATAGCATTTGTAAAAGGAGAGGGCTGCTGAATCCAAGGATCAACTTCTGTTTCGGTATTGGTAACTTTATCCCAAAGTTTCTGAATTGGGTTGGGTTTGACTTGAATGTCAGGGAGATTATCGAATGCAGCAAAACGTTTTTTGAGATGCCGCTTAAACTTATCATTCAATGCATCTTTCTCTTCTTGACAGGAGTTCAATAAAGCTTTTTCCGCCTTTTCTCCCTGCCCTATGGCTTCCAAAGCATCCACCATACAATCCTGCCCACACTCATTTACATAAAAATCCACGAATTCGGCGGATAGAAAATATCCCAACATTAAATAATGCTGCGTTTTCGGTTGAATAAAATACGATTCCAATTCCGAAATACCTGGAAGTGGTTCCGACTCGATGAGAACCTTGTAACTTAAATCCATCTTTTGACCGAAAGCGGGGGAAAGTTTTTTTTCTTCATAAACCGAAATGCCTTCAGAAAGCCACCGGGGAATGCGATTCTTTGTCTTTTGCAGGGTAATCACATGAACAAACTCATGCCATAAAACGGAATGCCAATTCATGGCATGGCCAGTGCGGGCGGAGGGTGAATCCATTGTTATCAGACGCCCAAAGCAAATTCCCATAAAACCAACGTGACCAGGCAGGCCGACCGAACGCACCATAAAGTCGTCATGATCGTCGAAAATCTGCACATGAACCGGCGTTTGGAGTTCTACACAGTATTTTTGTTGATACAAATCATAAGCTTCCGAGAGAAGTGAAAATGCTTCCTTTTCCAGCAAAACAGATTCGTTTTTTGGCAGGCGTAATACAAAAGGTTCTTTATCAATCGTGGCAAATGAGTCCAGTGAATCCAACAAGTTGAGCATATTGAATACATGGACATTATAAGGATCGGCATCAAACGCTTTTTCCAATTCCTTGCGGCCAAGGTCTTCTTTACCCAGCCGCAGTAAATCCCTTGCATACATCGCTCTGGCTTGATGGTCTTGTGGATCGATTTTCAACGCTTTGCGCAACATATTGACCGCTTCCTCAAAGCGGTAATGGCGTGAGGCAATCCTGGCTGGAATCCGGTAGACTTGAGAGCAATGGGGATTAAATTCAAGTACCTGCTGTTGGATTTGCTGCATTTTCCCAATTTCATCCAAAAGAAACAACGCCGCTGTTTTGAGTGAGAGAAAGTGGAGGTGATTCGGATTCAATTCCAACCGTTCGTTAATGATTTCCATTGCGGGATAGGGATCTCCCAAATCCAGATATTGTTCAATCTGAATGGATTTGGCACGTTCATTACGCGGATGAAGGGTAATTAATCGATCTAAGATTTCACCAAGGCGTGAATCACTGCTCTTCCAGTAACATTCCGCCAAACCGGCAAGCGTATCCTGATTTTGTCCGTCAATTTCCAGTGCTTGCAGGTAATAGTTTTCAGCAAGGCCGTAGGCTCCTTTGCGAAAGGCAAGATCACCGGCACCGATAAAACCACCTGCAAAATTGGGGCGATTTTCCATCAAACTGGTGTATAAGGATGAAAGGAGGATTTTGGGATTTTCACCGCGAAGTTCAGCCAGCCGTCCAATAGCCAAGTAGTTTTGTTCCAAAGAGAAAAAGTTCCACCGGCGAGTGGTTTGAGTTCGGGTGAGGTCTAAAGTTTGTTTATAATCATCCATCCGGCCACGGTAACGGTAATATTCAGCCAATCTGAGTATAAATACCGGTTCTTTAACATATTGGGTGATGGTCTCCAAAATGGCAATGGCTTTATCGACACGGCCCAAGGTAAATTGAATTTCAGCGCGGTCAGAGAGCCAGATGAAATATCGAAACGCTTTGACTTTGGCCAATTCCGGACGTGCTTTGATCTGCTGTTCCAATTGAGACAGGGCTTTTTGATAATTCCCCTGTTTCCAAGTCTCACGATAAGTTTCAGGTGGGGCGGAGCGGTATTCAATTAGTGCATGGGAGTTGTTCACACACAATACAGCTATACACAAAAACAGTGTATATATTCCACTACAAAGAAGTTGTTTAAACCTGTCGGGGTATATTAACTTGAAATAAAAAATTCTCATTCCTCCGCCTTTTTCTTCAACGCTTTATACTATTATCTATTAAACTGAGTTGGCTTCAAATAGGATTTTTGATTTCCATACATTTTATTCGTTTCAAGAATAATGAAAATGAGAATCTTTGTAAGAAGTTTAGTATCGCGCTTGTTCTTAATTTTGAAATAACCTAGAATAATGAAATTACGAGGATTACAAATTGGATTCTCTACACAAGGAAAAAAGATTCATGAAGAATATTGTACTGGAACTTCCTGAAGATTTGTGTGATGCCTTACGGCTTCCTCCGGATGAAACGGAGAAACGATTAAAGCAGGAATTGGCTGTACGACTTTATCAAAAACGAATCCTCTCTTTTGGTAAGGCGCATACACTTTCCGGCTTGAGCAAATGGGACTTCCATAACCTGCTTGGTAGAGAAGCAGTGGAAAAAACGTACGATTTGGATGAATTTGAAACCGATAGGGAAAATCTGAATAAACTGCCTTGAAGGTTATAGCAGTGAATTGTTAAAATTTTTAATTTAACAATTTATTTAATTGAAGAACACACAGTTATTCACTCACAATGAGAAGGTTGGTACGGTAAAACAAAAGGCGATGAATGAATCATCGCCTTTAAATAGACCAAAATCAGTAAGTTGTAATTCTTCAATGAACTTCTATTAATACACACTCCAATGTAAAACGGGTACGAGTTCACCCAGCACGACTTCTCCGGCACCGGCGGTTGAAAGCCTTCCTCCTGCGTTGATTCCGATCTCCCACAAAGCGGCGGGGGATTCCGGATCCAAGAAAGCCTTGTTCTCAATTTCTTCTTCGGTTAAAAGATCCCAGAATTCGTTATCCGGATTGGCTCCCATAGCCCGCGCACGATTAGCCCAAAAATATTGTAATTGAAGGTCGCCCCCATCGTCGTCGTCAATACCGATGTTGAAAGCCGTCACATTGCCGGGTTCCAGTTTGAAAATATCATCGGCATCTTCAAGTACACTCCGGTGAAATCTGACTTCCATGGTCCATCCATCGGCTGTTTCTTCACCATAACCGTAAATTTCTTCGTCTTCGCCATATTGCCAATCCACATCAGCCGACCAACGGAGCCGTTCATGTTGACCGACACCATCGATCCATTCAGAAAATACGCCTTCATAGTTCACATAGCAGTGACCGCCGTATGGATTTTGGCGTGCATCGGTATTGTAATCGTATCGTAGATTGGCCGGATCCATGACCAATTCAATCGCGTCATCCTTCCAAAAAGATTCCGGTTCATCGTTTGAACGAACCACGTCATCCTTGACATCGACTCCGATATAAAAGAAATCATCGTCATAAGCGATATAAAAGGTGAAGCTTGTGTCTTGAGGACCATCCGAGCCTTTTTCATCCTGCGCATAATTTAAAATCCAGGCGTTTTCACCCGGAATAACCTCCACACCTTCAAATCCACCGTATTCATCAGAAGAAACAGCTGCATCGAACTGAATCGTATCATTGGGGACTTTCGGCGCGGTGATGGTGGTATTATCGACGTCAGACCATGGCCCTTCGGATGTTTCATCAAAATCAACGATTTGAGAAAAACTCGGAACGCCAATGAAGCACGCTATTATGACAGATAAAAATAAATAATAACTTCGTCTCATCATTCCTACTCCTCCTTAGTATTCAATTAAAGTCTTTGATTTTTCTTAATTTAGATCACTCCTTGATATATATAAATGAATACCTATACCTCCTTTCAATTAGAATATATCGTTTTATCGATCATAATTACCATAATATCCATTAGCAGTAAAGTAGCTGATTTCAATAATTTTAAAAAAAATATATCCGTTTCAATGATAAAAGAAACAAAATAAAGAGCATCATGTTGAATAAACGAAAACATGGTCTAATATTTGATACTAAATATAAATCATTGCATACAAGGTTCAAGTCTTTATATTTAAAAAGAGGTGAAGGAATGGTGGGACACAAATCTGCATCTTTTAAGCAATTATCTCCAAAGTCTTTTTTGGGAAAAAGAAACAATCGGCGTGGCTTTTTGAAAACAGCCGGATCAGGTCTGGCGGCTCTTTCTTTATTCAATGCCGCTGTAAATGCTGGAAGTGCCGAGGATGAAAATAAAACCAAAAGAAACATAGTCCTGGTGCTGAGTGACGATCACCGATACGACTTCATGAGTTTCATGGAAGAAGCCCCTGACTTTTTGCAGACACCGAACATGGATCGTATGGCAAGGCAAGGAGCGCACTTTGCCAATGCGTTTGTCAGCACCTCACTGTGTTCTCCAAGTAGAGCTTCGATTCTGACCGGCCAGTACATGCATCATCACGGCATTGTGGATAATCAGCGCCCGGCTCCGGAAGGTACCGTGTTTTTTCCGCAGTACCTTCAGAAAAACGGTTATCAGACCGCTTTTATCGGCAAATGGCATATGGGACACGAGCATGACGATCCCCGGCCGGGTTTTAATCATTGGGAAAGTTTCAAAGGCCAAGGAACCTATTTCAATCCGGCACTCAATATCAATGGCAAGCGGCAGAATTTTGAAGGATATACAACCGATGTGCTAACAGACCGTGCACTCGCCTGGCTGGAGGAAGGCAGGAATCCTGATCAACCCTTCTTTATGTATTTGTCTTACAAAGCGGTTCATTATCCCTTTCAACCGGCTCCGCGAAATTTAGGCCGCTACAAAAACGCTGAGATCGAACGGCCGGAAACCATGGCCAACACCGAACGGAATTATCAAACTCAGCCCCATTGGGTGCGGGAGCGGCGATACAGCATTCACGGTATCGATCACATGGAAACAGGGCCGTTCGACAACGATCCGGTGCCTTCATTCGATGAATTGTACCGGCAGTATACTGAGACCGTCCATGGGCTGGATGAGAATCTTGGCCGAGTGCTGAATTACCTCGATGATTCAGGGTTGAGTGAATCAACGCTGGTGATTTACCTGGGCGACAACGGTTTCGAACTGGGAGAACATGGCTTTTATGACAAACGGGACGCATTTGAGGAATCGATTCGCATCCCCATGCTGGCCTATGCTCCAGGCATGATCGAACCGGGCACAACGGTGCAAGAGATGGTGCAAAACATCGATATCGCTCCCACTTTATTAGCGGCAGCGGGAATGCAAGCACCACAGGCGGCCAAGATGGACGGTCAATCCTTTCTACCGTTGATGCTGGGAGAATCCATCCCTTGGCGTGACCACATTCTTTATGAATATTACTGGGAATGGAACTTTCCGGCAACACCTTCCATATTTGCTATTCGGGATGAGCGGTATAAATATATTTATTATCATGGTGTGTGGGATCATGATGGATTTTATGATTTAAAGACCGACCCGCTGGAGCGGCATAACTTAATCAATATCCCCGGCTATCGGGAAAAGATCGATGTCATGAAAAAGCGCTTGTTTGATGAACTGGAAGACAGCGGCGGGCTGACTATTCCGGTGCGGCGTCCCCGCGGAGAGCGTCTGGATCAGCGTAAAAACAAACGTTAAAAAGAGTGGCGGGGAAGACCGAGATAGTGCAATAACAAATGCCCCACGATCACTTCGAGCCGGGGGTCTTCGGTCAGCGAAATACGGATTGTATCCCCAATACCCATTTGCAGGAGTGCACCGATACCCGCCCATGAATTGACTACCGCTGCGCGTCCTAACCCCGCTTCGGTCACCCCCAAGTGCAATGGATAAGCATTTCTCTGGGCGTAAATCCGATAGGCGTCAATGGTCCATCTTGCGTCGTTGGCCTTGAGGGAAACAATGATGTTTTCGACGCCCTCCTCTTCCATTAACCGGACGGATTGCTCTGCGCTGACGGCCAGCGCTTCGGCGGAATGTTCTCCGTATTGTTGAAGCAGATCGCGGTCCAATGAACCGGCATTGACACCGACACGCATGGGGATACCGCGATCCAGAACCTTTCGGGCTATTTTTTGCAATAATTTTTTATCACGGATGTTACCCGGATTGATGCGCAACTTATCTACCCCGGCTTCCAATGCTGCAATGGCCATCGGCGGCCTGAAGTGGATATCAGCCACAATCGGAATAGGTGAGTTTTTGACTATTTTTTCAAAAACCTCTGCGGATTTTTCATCGGGCACGCTGACCCGAGTGATATCGCAGTGAAAAGGAGCAAGCGCACAGGCATCATCCCAGCATTGAAGTTCATGAAGAATATTCTTTTCACGAGCATCAAGTTTTTCCGGATGGATGCATGTGGTCGATTCTATTTCCTTCATTACCCCGCCATAATCCGTGGTAGGGACTTTAAGCATGGTTTGAACAGAAATTGGGGCGTCCCCTCCGATTGGGACATCCCGCACATATACTTTTTTTGTTTGTCTGCGCTGATGGATTGTGGATGAATGTCCTATCGGCGAAAGCAATGTCATTTTCTTCGGCCTCGATTTGTTCCTTCAGTTGTTGGGCTTTTTTGCGTTCATTTTCAGCTTTATCCGTCATCCCGAGAAGTTTGTAATATTTTGCTAATTGTTCGTAATACTTGGGTTTAGCCGGGAACAACTCTTGTGCTTTTTTCACCGCCTCAATGGCTTTATCAGAATATCCTAGCGTAAAGAGGGCTTCGGCGTAATCGGAGTATAGAAAGGCTCGCCTGGGCGCCCATTCAATCGACTTTTTAAAATAACTGAGAGACAGCATTTTAGCGGCGATTGACGGCTTGTTTAAATAAATTCTTCCCAAATTGTTCCACGAACCGGCGTCGGTTCGGTCAAACATAACAGCCTTTTCATAGGCTTGCGCAGCGGCTTCCGGCTGATTGTCAACGAGCAGATAATAACCGTTTTCCTTGTAAACCGAGTTCAAAAAATTCCCGGCGATGAGCACTAACCAAATCAGGGTAAAAAAGATACTTATGAGATAAGGGTAAGGTTTTTTATAGGGGTGTGGAGGTTCATTGTAATAACTGCATGGTTTACCGGTGTGACCGAGCAAGATGGCGGGGATAATCAACATCCCCATAAGATTGTTATGAAAATCCACCAAGGATAAGGTGAATAGGACAAAACCGGCTCCAAATGAAGCGTAAAGAATCTCCTTGTTTGCTTTGTTTGTGTACCATTGTTTTTTCAAATAGATAATCACCGTGGTGATCAGCCAAAATAAAGCGAAAATTCCCAATATTCCCCATTCCAAAGCATATTCCAGAACAACATCGTGAACATAGCGGGATTCATAATCACCTGGGCTAAGGTAGGTGCAGTAATAGGATTCGAAACTTTCTGTCCCGGTACCAAACCAGGGATAGTTTTGGATGATGTTTAATCCCCCATTGTAAAAGTGAAGCCGGGCTTTGATGGTTGAACTGGTTAAAAAACGTCCTCCGAATACATTGGCATTCGAAAATAAGATGAACATTGAGAGAAAGACGATAAGCAAACCAAAAGAAACAGCGATCCATTTCCATGGAATCTTCTTTCCTCTCTCCAAGTATTCGAACAGGAAGAAAAGGAAAAGGGTGGCTATCAGCACAAGCAAGCCGCTACGGGAATATGTCCGGTAAACACAAAATAAAAGTGCCAATGCAACAGGAATTAAGACGGTTCTAATCGATCTCTTGTTGACTTTTTGCCATAAGAGCCATAACGGCCATAGGGAAAGGACAAGGAAACCGGCAAGATGATTAGGATTGCCGAACTGACCCAACGCCCGGTTCGCTTCAAGAGAGCGGATGATCTCCCGCTGCATAGTTCCCTCATAAATGGGGGTATTTTTGAGAGTTTCGATAGTATCAACATGCCCAGTCCATTGTTTATAAAGCGCCTGTATCGTGGCAAGAAGCGCGCCGATAATGATTCCCCACCAAATAACTTTCCGGTTTTTGGAACTGAAGGGTAATACCGTCACAAACGAAAACAGAAAAAAGACGGTAAAAAGCAGGGCCAGTTTTGATTTAGCACGATAGGGATCGGGTGAATTAAATGTACCGGCCAAAGCGAGAAGGAGGGTCAAACTCAGCGGAAGAATCAAAGGCTGACTTTTGAGAGATTCAAAGATATAGGACCATCCCGCTCTGTAGACAATCAAAGCAATCATTAGGCAAATCAGTGAACGAAAAACGAATTCGAAAGCAGGGTGAGAAATTTGAGGAAAAAGCGGAGAGAACAGGCAAAGCAAGGCCAAGGTCAAAGCGAAGACCTGTAATTCACTAGGGGAGAATGTCGTTTCTTGATTCTTCATGGATTCGGGATGCCGTATCGGCTAAATCATTTGTCCCTCGAATTTTTTGGGCGAGTGGATCGAGGATTCCATTGATAAAACGGGCAGATTCCGCATCACCATAACACTTGGCCAGTTCCAGCGCTTCGTTCAGAATAACCCGGGCCGGTGTTTCGGGATAGTTCAGCAATTCACAGACACCAATTCGCAAAATGTTTCGATCGACCGGTGACATTCGGGTCAATCGCCAGCGATGAGCATGTTCACCAATCAAATGATCGAATTGCTCGGTGTATTCCTTTACGTTGCTGGTAAGTTGTAACGCGAATTTCTCTGCTTGCCGGCTAACCTTCAGCCGGTCATGGTTCCCCCACCAGTTTGGAACAGGAGGTAACGGTTTTACATCCAATTCGCTGAGAATATCGGATTCATAGAGTATCCGCAAGGCATATTCACGGGCAATGTGACGCGGTCCGGATATTTTCATAACTGATCATATAAATTTGCCATTTCGATAGCTGAAACAGCGGCTTCAAACCCTTTATTACCTGATTTGGTTCCCGCACGTTCTACGGCTTGTTCTATCGTGTTTGTCGTCAACACACCGAAAGCCACCGGAATTTCTTTCTCCAGGCTGACCATGGCAATTCCTTTGGAGGCTTCAGCGGCAACATAGTCGAAATGAGGGGTATCACCACGAATCACTGCTGACAGTGCGATCAAAGCATCATATTTTTGGGTGTTGACCATT
>CAZXSQ010000036.1:521-21885 GCA_964643335.1 uncultured bacterium | reverse complement strand
GGGCTAGAGACAGGATAATGAATCCAATCGTAGCCAGGATTTTTCCCGCAAGAATACTGGCAAGGTTAAAAGGCGTGGTTTTCAGCATTTCCCACGTACCTTTTTGTATCTCAATATTGTAACAATAAGATTGATTAGTCGAACGAGGTGGTAAACTTAAGAAAAACCTTGGTTAATTTAAAATATAGATATCTGTTTTTATTGGAGGGTGTTATCGTGAAAAGAAACTTTATCGTTTTCATTGTTTTACTTTCTTTAAGTTTTAGTGTCTTTGTTGAACCGGCTGGCTGTCAGCAGACGCCGCAGACTTTACTGGATACTGTGCCACTCACGGGAGGCTGGGATTTTGCGGTGAAGATGGTGGCGGGGATTGATGCTTTTCTTATGAATGAGATAGGGGAATGCGTTGACCAGCGAAGTCAATATTGGGATCGTGATTTTTCTTCACCTGAAGATTATGTGAAGTCTGTTGAACCGAATCGACAACATTTTAAGACTATTATTGGTGTTGTAGATCAGCGTCAGCCTGTTGAGTTAACTTTAAAGGCGCCCGTTCCTCTATCCCAAAAGTTATTGGGTGAAGATTTATCTCAGACATATCAGGCCGGTCTGATTGGAGAGGGGGAAGATTATAAAATCTATGCCGTTCGCTGGAAGGTACTTGAAGGAGTGGATGGCGAAGGACTTTTGCTTGAGCCGGATCAAGCGGCCAAGGCCAATGTTGTCGCTCTTCCCGATTGTGATTCTACGCCGGAAATGCTGGCTAGGCTTGTTCCAGGAATCCATAAAAAGGGGCAGTTTGCCCGCTGCTTGGCTGAAAACAGCTGCCGGGTTCTTATTCCATTATTGATGGACCGGCGTGATACTTATTCGGGAATTCCGGCAGTTCGAATGACTAACCAACCGCATCGGGAGTTTATTTACCGGGCGGCTTATGAGATGGGACGCCATATTATCGGGTATGAAGTCCAAAAAATTCTGGCGGCAGTTGATTGGTTTGTTAAGCAATCCCAAACCAGTAATTTGCCTATTCCAATTGGTGTGATGGGATACGGTGAAGGCGGCTTACTGGCGTTATACGCGGGAGCGATTGATAAACGCATTGATGTCACAGCAGTTTCTGGATATTTCCAG
Organism: uncultured bacterium; assembly: GCA_964643335.1. GTDB lineage: Bacteria > Hinthialibacterota > Hinthialibacteria > Hinthialibacterales > Hinthialibacteraceae > CAZXSQ01. Next base: position 20,751 of record CAZXSQ010000036.1, on the reverse strand, counting down.
CCCCGTGAGCAATTATGGCGCGAGCCAATTTACCGCAATGTGTGGACTCTCCTTCAGCAATTTGGCGATGCGGAGATTGCTTCACTTATTGCGCCCCGGCATTTGATCATTGAAGCGTGCGATACACCCGAAATAGAAGGCCCTCCACAGACACCGAACCGTCGTGGAGGTGCTCCAGGAGTTATCAAGACACCTGAATTCGGTAAAGTCAAAGAAGAATTCGATAGGGCAACATCATTGGTGAGTAAATTAGAACCATCCAACTTTTTTACGTTGATCAATAACATGGATGGATACCCAGGGGATGAAAAAACATTGACTCAGTTTTTAAACGATCTGGGGATTGACACGAACAGTTTGGAAGAAGGAAGTCCGCCTGCTTTATTGAAAAAGAACTTGAAAGAGAAAGAACGCTTTAAGCGCCAGTTCGATCAATTGGTTGAACATACGCAATATCTTATGCGGCAAAGTGAATTTACACGAAAGGAATTCTGGTCAAAAGCAGACGATTCCAGCTTGGATGCCTGGATTGAAAGCTGCCGGTGGTATCGGGATTATTTCTGGGATGAGATTATCGGGAAACTTGAAGAATCCGGGATGCCCTTCAATGCCAAAACTCGGTTGGTTTATGATGAACCGAAGTATAAAGGGTATGAGGTGGTTCTGGATGTTTATCCCGAGGTTTTTGCTTATGGAATTTTGCTGGTTCCTAAGAACATCGAATCGGGAGAGCGCAGGCCTGTGGTGGTTTGCCAGCACGGCCTTGAAGGGCGTCCACAACATGTGGCTGATCCTGGAGTGAATCATCAGGCCTATAATCAATATGCATGTAAACTCGCCGAAGAGGGATTTGTTACTTATGCTCCTCAAAATCCCTATATAGGACAAGATGAATTCCGGGTGCTGCTCAGAAAAGCCCAGCCGCTTAAATTGACATTATTTTCGTTTATCGTCCGTCAGCATGAGAAAACGCTGAATTGGCTGGCTTCGCTGCCTTTTGTGGATGCTGAGCGAATTGGCTTTTATGGGTTGAGTTACGGCGGCAAGACTGCCATACGAATACCGCCTCTTGTGAAACGATACTGCCTTTCTATTTGTTCGGCGGATTACAATGAATGGATATGGAAAAATGTGTCATCCCGCCATCGGTATAGTTATCTCATTACGGGCGAATATGACATGCCCGAATTCAATCTCGGCAATACGTTCAATTATGCGGAAATGAGCTGGCTTATTCTCCCCCGGCCATTTATGGTGGAGCGTGGGCATTTTGATGGAGTTGCTCCAGACAAATGGGTAGCATATGAGTATGCCCGAACCCGAAAAAGCTATGATTTGCTGGGAATCGGAAATAGGACAGAAATTGAATTTTTCACTGGGCCTCACTCAATTCATGGTGTAGGAACTTTCCAGTTTCTGCGAAAGCATCTAAACTGGCCTGAATAAAAGAAGGTAACACAGGCATCCTGCCTGTTCGGAGCGCAAGCATCCTGCTTGTTCAGAGTGCAGGCATCTTGCCTGAGAAATATGATTCTTCGGATGGTATCAGGTTAGACATATAGGTCTGGGTTAGACACGCAGGTCTAACCTTACATTGATCTTGGAGCAATCTTGTCCGTCGCGGGCGGATTGCCCGAATAGGAATTGGAAGATGAACAAAGCATTTACACTGATTGAACTCTTAATTGTTGTGGCTATCATTGGCATTCTTGCAGCGATTGCAGTTCCCAATTTTCTCCAGGCACAACTGAAGGCCAAAATCGCACGTGTTGAAGGTGATTTACGGGCCATGAAAACCGCGATTGAAATGTACCGCTTGGATAACAGCGGGTATCCTCCCGCTTGTACTTTGGAAACAGTAGGGGGAGTGCAATTCCGCGCAGGGGAAATATTTGCGCCGGTGGAATATGCCAATGTCCCTGCTGTTGATCCCTTCAATACGCAGGAAGGGAGCCGGACGAGTACATTTGCTTCGCGGGAGTACTTTTATTTGAATCATGATCAAACTTGCGGCTGGCCGAGTACTATTCTTACCTGGACTATTGAAAACAGCCAAACTTCACGTGAGGACGCTGAGTATCTTATATCAAGCCAGGGGCCAGATAATTTGTCGGAAATTCAAGACAGGAGAGTTTCTCCCATCTTTGATGCGACCAACGGTTTGATCAGCCAAGGGGATATCATCGTCTTTGGTCCATGAATAATAAGGATGGGAGCCCGTCCACCCGCACATGTGGTGACATAGGAGACATTAATGTTAAAGTATGGTTTTGTCTCATAACAGGTTAGACACATAGGTCTAACCCTACATATGGTAGGAGCAAACCTATGTCCGCCGAGGCGGATTGCCTGCACGTGTAGCGACAAAGGTAAAGTATGCGGACAGGGATGTCCGCACTCCGTATGAGGAGTTATATATGGTAGATAAGAAAACCAAGATTCTGTGTACTCTTGGTCCGGCGGCCAATTCGGTTGATACGATAAGAAAATTGATTGAAGCCGGGATGAATGGTGCGCGAATCAATACCAGTCACGGAACGTTCGAAGAATATCGGCAGATGATCGAGAATATCAGAGAAATTGCCGATATTCCTATTATTATGGATACACAGGGTCCAAAAATCCGCCTGCGTATGAAGAAGGAACTTCAGGTTGAAGAAAACGACGTCATCGAGGTTGGATTTAACGAAGAATGTGAATTATATCTGGATAAGGATGTTTTAGACTATTTAAATACGGGTGACCGGGCGCTGATCGATGACGGTGATTTTGAAACTTATATTGAACGAAAAAGTGACCGAGTGGTTTTTTTTCGTTTTATGAACGACGGCTATTTGACCAGTGGACGCGCCGTGAACTTCCCCAAAAAATATCTTCCACTAGAAGCCTTAAGTGAAAAGGATATACAATCACTGATTTTTGCCTCGGAAATGGGACTCGATTTTATTGCTTTGTCCTTTACACGAAGCAAAGAGGATATTCAAGAATGTAAAAAATATCTTCAGAATGACCACATAAAAATCATAGCCAAAATCGAAAATCAACAAGGTGTAGATAATTTCGAAGAAATTTTAGAGGAAGTGGATGGTGTCATGGTGGCTCGGGGTGACATGGGGGTTGAATTGGACCCCGAAGTCATTCCAATCATTCAAAAGAAGCTGATTCAGAAATGCAATGATGCCGGAAAACTTGTTATTACCGCGACCCAGATGCTGCAGTCCATGATTCATAATCCCCGTCCCACACGTGCGGAGACCTCCGATGTGGCCAATGCCATCCTGGATGGTTCCGACGTAGTTATGCTTTCGGGTGAGACGGCTGCCGGTATGTATCCTGTCAAATCGGCTCAAATGATGGCTCGAATTGCTTCCTATGCAGAACGCTTTGTACAAATATCCATCGCACCGGGTCATGGAGTGGAACGGGCGATTTGCGATTCGATTAAGACTCTGTGTGATGCGGCCGAGATCAATAAGATTGTAACTGTTACTCGAAGGGGATTTACAGCCAAATTAATCTCCCGTCTGCGTTTGCAGCCTAAAATTCTGGCTTTGACATTCAGCAAAGAAATTTTCCGGGAATTGCATCTGTATTATGGAATTCATCCCGTTATGTGTCCTTATGCCGATAGGGATTTCCGCCCGGCTGAAGCGGGCATGTTCCTTTATGAGAAGGGTTTGATCAATGAAGAGGAATTGGTTCTGTTCGCTTCGGGCGAATACCATCCAACAAATCAGCGAACCAACACAATACAAATAGTCCGCATGAGTGATCTGGCTGATTATTGCCGGAATCAAAATACTGAGGTCTGTGAGTCATCGGATTAATTGCTTATTGTACCAGCATCGGCATTCCCATCATTGGCCAGATGAACCAGACAAAGAAGGCCAGCACGATCATTAATAAAATGCTGGTGGGTATTCCCGCCATGAAAAACTCACCCGATGTAAACTGCTTGCTTTCATAAGCGATGGCGTTCGGCGCCGCACCCACCAAAAACAAAAACGGCATACCGGCGGTTACCAGGCTGGCGAATAAAATCACTTCAGGCGAAACCCCCAGATATTTCGCAATAACGGTTGCGACAGGAATGGTGATGGCAATGGCCGCGACATTCATAATTAAGTTGGTCATGATGAGAACAAAAAAAGCAATTCCCATCACAAACACAAACCAGTGGGCATCTTGAAACATGGCCAGCCAATGCACCGCCAGCCAATTGGCGGCGCCAGTATCGTAAAGGCAATAACCGATGCTCATGGCACCACCGAAAAGTAGAATAATATTCCATGGGATCTGCTCTAAATCCTCAACCGTGAGAATTTTGAAGACAAAGAAGAGTATTGTTGATACAAGAATAACGGCACTTTTATTTAACGGTTTTAATGCCGGAATAAACGAGCGTAACCCTAAAACAGCAACCGTGCACAACACAATCAGGATGGTTAATAATTCCAATTTACTTATTGGTCCCAGTCTCGAATGCAGCGACATTGCCCGTTCGCGTAATCCCGGAATTCTTTTTTGTTCTGGTTTGTAAAAGATAATGAAAAATATCCAGAGCAAAATAACCATCGTTACGCCCACAGGAAGCATATAATAAGTCAGTTCAAAGAATGAAATTTCACGCTGAGTGGCTTGTTTGAAAAAACCGATGGCTACTGCTCCGCGAGCGGCTCCTAACAAAGTAATAATGCTGCCCGCCCCGGCGGTAAAGGCCATACCGATGAAGAGTCCTTTTCCGAAACGGGTTGGTTTATTATCTTCATCGTATAATGTATAAATGGCCATGAGCAGAGGATACACTGTCGCTGCAACGGCAGTGTGCGCCATGATCAGAGTTAAACCCGCCGTCATAAGGAAACAACCTAAATAGATCATGCTGGTGCGTTCGCCCACCAGGACCAACATCTTATAAGCGAGACGTTTAGTGAGTCCAGTTTTGGTAAAAACCAGACCAATGACAATGGAACCAAAAATAAACATGACTGAGGGATCCATAAAATCATGAAACGCGGCATCTGTGGTACGTAAGAGAAACAAGGATTGAATTACACCAATGGTAATACTGGTCACCCCAATCGGCAGCACTTCGAACACCCACCAGGTTGCGGCGAGAAGGAACAATGCCAACGAACCTTGGCCTTCCCGTGATAGAGAAAACCGTTCACCCTTGGGGTCTACGGCATCGGGCCATTGACCGGAAAAGTAAAATAACGAGAACAGAATCAAACCTGTTAACATGCATATCAAACGTTTCCAATCAATATGGCGAACAGTCTTTCTTAAATAAGCATCAGACGGGACTGGGGCGTTTGGATCCCATCGGTTCTCTTCAGGAGGTGGAGTCATTTTGGGATTTTTTGCCACTCTGTTACACCCCTTTCTTTTTAGTTTTGTAAAGTATTATTGAAAAAGAGCAGGCATCACTGCCTGCTCCGTTCTCGCTATTCATATGATATCCTCTACAGTAACATTTTCGCGACTTCATGAAATATATCTACCGAGCGGACGACACCGACGACCTTGTCGTTTTTCATCACAGGAATGAGGCTCAGGTCATAATTCACCATTTCATAAATAGCTTTCATGATGTGGTCTTCAAAGTCCAAAGTCATATCGATAGAACTCATCACTTCACTAATTTGTTTATTGGAGCGTTCTTTGTAGCCTTTTAGAATCTTTTCATGTGAGATTTCAGCAAGGTTTGGATCAACCTGCACATCAAACAATTTTTTACGATAGTCAAGAGACCGGCTTTCAAGATATTCCGGTTCCAGTCCACGTAAAATGTCCCGCCGGCGCACCCAACCGCAGAGTTGGTAATTTTCATCGAAGACCAGTAACACGCGCGGCAGGGAAGTTCGTCCCTTGAAATCGATTTGTGATTTTTCCATAGTGGCCATCCCTTGAAGCAGAGTGAACCAATAGGGAACATGCGGATACTGATCGAGAGGAATCATGATGTCTTTGATGCGTGTATCTTCCATATATCTGATCCTTGTCGAGTTAGAATGTCTACCAGCCTTTAGATTTTAATATTTTCTTGATTTTCTCTTCTTGTTCTTCTTCGACCAAAATCGCTTTTTGAATAGCGGCTTCTTTAACTTTTTCCGTAATTTGCTGTATGTTTGCGGGTTTCTCAAGAAAATCACTGGCCCCCAGTTTTATCGCTTCGATGCCGCTCTTAAGGTCTGCATGGCCTGTCAAGAAAATAATCTGCAAATCAGGACGCTTTTCACGAATTTTCTGCAGCGTTTGTAATCCGTCCATTTCGGGCATAACCAGGTCGAGGAGGATCACGTCATAGTCCGCCTGGTTTACTTTTTCAATTGCTTCATTCCCATTGGCGGCGCTTTCTACTTTCAAGCCTCGAGTTTCGAGCCGTTCGGAAAGCACATCGGTAAAATCCTGTTCATCATCTACCAGTAATACTTTGCCTGATGGCATTGTAATTCTCCTTGTCAAATAAAAATGGTAATCTTTTTAAGAGATGGAATAAGGAAAAGATAAAATCAACGATTGATTTTTTCCCTCTTGTTTTGTAATTTCCAAATTACCTCCCAATTTTTTCATTAACTCTATTAGATCGGTCATATCGTTTTGCTCTTCGGTGTTCGTGCCAATCTCTCCCGCGTCGATGGTTATGGTAATTTGATCCTGTTGTTTATGACAACTGATCTTTACGCTTTCATCTTTGTTCAGAGTGGCGAGGGCCTTTTCAATACCTCCAAAAACCGCCAGTTGAAAAGCGAATCGGCTGCTGTTGATGGATACAGGTTCTGCAGGCAGATTCGTTTCCAGCTGTATTCCTTTCAACATCGCGAAACGTTGGGCTATATTGACCAGATCATTTAAAACCACATTCAAATCGAATTCGGAGACCGGATCATCAATACTATGTGCGAACCGGTTCAGTCTTTTGACGATACTTTCTCCTCGCTGAATATGTGTTTGGATTCTGTCCGACACGGATCTCAATTTTTGAGGATCAATAGGCCTTCTTTGCTCGGCATTTTGCAGCAGGTCCTCCAAAAGTCCGGCCAATTCATTAATGATGGCCAAGACATTGTTCACCTCATGAGAAATGCTGGCTGTAATCCGTCCAAAGAAAACCAGTCCATCTTCATCACGTATTGGCATTTGGTCGTTCATCCCAATGATCAGCCTTTCAGGTTTCCATCGCTTTTTGCATTTTGTCTATCAAGGTATTGATATCAACCGGTTTCAATAAGTAATCAGAGGCCCCCTCGCGAAATCCTTTCACACTTTCTTCGGGTGAACCTCGTCCAGTCATCAAAATGATTTTGGATTGGGGATGTTTTTTCTTGATTTCTTTCATCAAATCGATACCGCTGATGCCCGGCATTTTTACATCCAAGACGACGACATCAAATTCTTTCTGATCCATTATTTGGAGAGCCTTTTCGCCACTAGTTGCCGGGACGGCATCCAGACCGCGAATGACAAGCCGCTCCGCCAACGTATAAATCAGCTCCGCTTCATCATCAATGAGTAGGACTTTGAAAGATTTCATTTTATCAATGCCTGGATAATGTTTGATCTATCGGCAAGGTAACCTTGAAACTTGTGCCCTGCCCTAATTTGCTTTTTACATTGATTTTACCGCCAAGTTTATTCACGATTCCATACGTGATCGATAATCCCAACCCTGTGCCGTAATCTTTTTTGGTGGTAAAAAACGGCTCAAAAATATGACTAAGAGATTCTTCGGATATGCCCCGGCCGTTATCGGATATGGTAACTGACACAGCGTTCTCGTTTTCTGGTTCTAAATAGATGTCGATACGCCCTCCATCATCGACAGCGGCAAAGGCATTATTGATAATATTCAAAAACACCTGCTGTAGCTGACCCCGGTCACTTTTGATCATGGGCAAATCATCTGATGTGTGAACATTGACGTTTAAATCACGATACGTGGCTTCTTTTTCAAGAAAGGTCAAGACTTCGTTGATCAGATGATCGAGATTGACGGTCTCGGCCTGTACATTCATATGTTTGGCGAATCCGAGAAGGCGGTGCGTGATGGTACTGCAGCGCTCTACCGATGTGTTAATTGAGTCTGCAAATTTTAGAATCCGGTCTTTATTTTGGAAGTCATCCGAGAACGACACCAAATCCTTTAACAATCCTGCTTTTTCATTAATGATAGCCAACGGATTGTTGATTTCATGGGCTACGCCAGCAGCCAGCCGTCCGATAGACGCCATTTTATTTGTGTATTCCATTTCATGGATCATGGCTAGCCGTTTTTGGTCTGCTTCCCGTATTCGTGAAACCATATACGTCCAGCTGGCGATGATAAGAACCAGAATGATAATTACACTGATGACCAAAAAAATCAGGAGCTTCTGCCGTAATGCAAACCAGCTCTGGCTGATGACAGTTGGGTCGGTAACCACCATAAAAATGAAAGGGGATTGTTGAATATATGAATAGGCCAAAATATAGGATTGTTCTCCTTCTTTCACATTTTCAAGGACTTCGGTCACCTCGGAAAAAGGTGGAACCGGAAGAGTGCATTGATCCATCACATCGCCGTAAAACCGTGACGGTGTCTGTAAAACACCCTCGTGATTAATTAGAAAAGCATCGCTTGAAGGTTCTAATGAGAGAGAGCGAATCTGTCGGTGCAGCAAATCCATATCGATTGTTGCCCGCAGAACGTAAAAATTTCCATTCTCCTGTTCATGTTTCACGGCAATGACAAAATGGGGAAAATTGCGATATCCCATAAACATGTCGCTGATATACACTCCGCGAAGTTTCACTTCGTGAAACCAGTCCTGGTCCGCATAATTCTTATTCAAAAGAGAATAAGGCCCCGCATATGTTTGTTGTATTCCGGAGGAATCGATTGCTCCCAGATCGACCAGTCCACCGCCAAAAGCACTTTTTAAATTTTTAAAAATACTTTCCAGTTTGTCTTGTTTAGGCAGTTCGTGAACTACACTTTCCTTGGCGATGAAATCCAAAGCCGCCCGCCGTTCTTCAAGAAAGAATTCCAGCGAGTACTTCATGTTGGAAGTCAAGTGGTAAACCGGCTGAATCATCTCCTGACGCATTGCCCGGCGGTATTGATAATAGTTAACCGCAGTCATAATGATGAGCGGCAAAAGGCATATGGTGGCATGAACAAAAACAAAGGTCTTCCAAGGGCGGCGATACCGGTGAAAGGTATTTTCTATATCGCGCTCATTGAGTTCTTTTTTTGTCTCTTCTTTTTTTAAAATAGATGAAAAAGGATTCATATCCTTGCCGGAATACTACTCTTGATTTTCTTTGGCCCCCATTTTTTCTTGAATTTTTTGATAGGCCGCTTTCATCGTCTGTTCCAGTTGATCAATATTTGCCGGTTTTTGGAGGTATGCAAACGCACCCAGTTCTTCCGCTAAAGCCTGGTCTTTTTCTGTCCCATGTCCGGTCAAAATAATCACTTCAATGTTTGGGTGTTCTTTCTTTACCTGGCGTAATACCTCGATCCCATTTATCCCCGGCATCATCAGATCCAGTATCATGACATCGGGTTCTTCTTTGTTTCGAACAAAGGATAAAGCCTCTTCGCCGTTGTAAACCACCTGCGACGAGATATTTCTCATCTGAAGGCGTTCAGAAAGGGTCAACACATATTCTTTTTCATCGTCAACCAAGAGAACTTTTGGATGGACTTCAAAATCATAACGGTCTATATGCGGCTGATTATATCCGGTACCGACGCGGGCTTCAACGCTTTTCACTCCTTCCACAGCCGATGCGATGTCTTTCAATTTACTCTGCAACCGTTCTAATCGCCAGCTGTATTCATTAATCAAAATAGTTACATGTCCCTGATTGCTTTTCACATCAAAATTATAGCCTTTATTGATAAGTGCCAGGCTGACCTTGGACGCCAGGTGAAAATCATTCATCGCTTGATTGATATCATAATCGATTTGCTGGCTGATCTTTTTTTCATTGTCACATATCATCTGGACTGCGTCATCGATGGTTATCTCATGAATAGGGATTTTGATGTCATACAATTTTTTGTCCCAAGGTCCGAGATCGAATAAATATTGTGTCCATCGGCAGTGTTCGATATCGTCTTTCTCGATCTCTGCGGAGGCTTTCTTTTCGGTCAGGTTTTGTTTTTCAACAAGCCTTTGGATTCTATAATCAGGATCAGCGACAATGCATACTTTTAGAATATGTTTCAATTGTTGTGGTAAAAGATGTCCTGCAAATCCGTGATACACCAGGTTGTTCTTTTTGATAGCCTCGGCGAAAACAATTTTGATGTAAGCCACGCATCGTTCTTTTTCATGAGTTACATTGTTGAATAATGATGGAGCCCCCTTCATAGCGCGGATCAGCTTATCATAAGCGATATTAAATCTTTCGGACGCTTCTTGCAAAATCTCATCGCCTAAAAGTTCATATCCTAGTTGTTGAGCGGCTTGTTGAGCGATTTTTTCACCCTGACAATGCGAGGCGCTGAATATCGTAATAACGGACATAAGGTTCCTCCGAGCTTGCGGAAAAATTGTTTTTATTTGATTTCCCTCAATTCATTCAACCTTTGAATTGATGTGGCTGATTTACTTTATGACTCTTGGAAAATATATTTTTATCCTGGGGAGTCTGATGGATGCCCCCTATATTTTGCAGTAAAAAGGAGACAAATGTAAGACCTTATTATCCTTCACGGGCTTCTTTTATAATCTGTATAAATTGTTTAGCTGTTTCGGTAATGCTTTTCCAGTCGTTATTCGCCAATGCTTTTTTGGAGACCAAATTCCCCCCGACAGCCAGGCAGCAGGCTCCGGCTTGGATGAAATCTTTAGCCGTATCAAGGCTTACTCCGCCGGTTGGAGACAGGCGCACTTGTGGAAGTGGTCCGAGGATATCCTTGAAGTATCGCGGGCCAAGCGTTGTGGCCGGGAAAACCTTTACGATATCCGCACCGGCTTCCCAGGCCGTCAATATCTCCGTCGGTGTATAAGCACCGGGGATACATATAGCGGTATATCGCTGGCACATCTCAATAACCTCCCGGTTCAGGGTGGGGGCCACAACATATTCCGCTCCGGCGAGTATCGCTGCCCGCGCGGTTTCCGGATCGAGGACTGTCCCCACGCCGATCACTGCCTCTTCATCTTTCATCTTTGATGAGACCTCATGAATAACCTCAATGGCATTGGGTGTTGTCATGGTAACTTCGATGGCTTTGACTCCTCCTTCACGGAGGGCATAGACAACATCAGTGAGCTGATCGCTGCTATGAGCACGGATAACAGCGATGATGCCGGTTTCAAGCATTAAGTGTAAATTTCGTCCTTTTCGTTGAACGGTAATCATTTTTTTTTGCCTCGTTTAATAGTTTATGAAATCTGCAGTCGTTATAAAAATCCATGATACAATTACATCAACGTATGGCGAAGGCGAAGAGAACTTAACGCCGCCGTCCCGGCGGCATTGGTACAAGTGCGGCTGAATACTGTCGAAAAATATATTCATTTCTTAATAAGGACTATTCAATTTTCAGCAAAAATATGGAAAAATAAACATAAACAACTGGAAGGTCTCCTCCTAATGAAAACACGTGATGCTTTTACACTAATCGAGTTGCTCATTGTTGTCGCGATAATCGGTATCCTGGCTGCGATTGCCGTCCCGAATTTCCTGCAGGCGCAAACCCGGGCTAAAGTCGCCAAGGTCCAGTCTGAATTCCGTGGTGTCGGTTCGGCCCTCGAGGCTTATCGGCTGGATTACAATTCCTATCCCCACGATGGTTGGCGAGGCTATTTCAGAGTACCCAATGGTTGGATTGAACTGACTACACCACTGGCTTATATCAATACCGGTTCGTTGATCGATCCATTCAAGTTGAAAACAGTGAGCGCCGGTGAAAGCCCATTGGGGGCCTTGGCCATGTATGAAATGGGTACTGGGAATCATCGTCCCCATAATTATAATGAAATGCCTTATGACGATTATGTTTTATTAAGTATCGGTCCGGATTCGGCATTCGGTATCGCTGCGGAAGGAGGGGATGCGGGTGACGACACCGGAGCGATGGCCAACTATCCCTTCAGCCGGGTTATGTTCCGCTACGACATCACAAATGGGATTTACAGCAAAGGGGATATTTATCGCTTTCAAGGCGGTCAACCTGCGGATGAAGTCGAAATGGTGGATGGTGCTGCCTGGCCGCGGTGAAGTTATTCCTGCTGAGTTTGGAGAAGCCGGATACATAGTTCAAGTAGTGCTTCCTGAAGATCGATTGCGACAATTGGAGATACGTTTGGGTGCTTGATCTGCCAAACTTTCCTGCCGGTTTCGATTCCGGGGGTTAACACCGGATAATTTGACGAAATGGTGAAAACGAATTCCAATAAATATTCTATACCAGGAATAAAATAGCAGTGTGGATGCTTATCCCAATTATGGATGTATTGGATATCTTCTGGGCGAATGGGAATATCCGTAAACTCATCAATTAGTGCCAGTTGTTTTTCACGTGCCGCTATAACGGTAAACCTTTGTCCTTGAAATAAAATGGTATCCCCGTTTTCCGGGTCCAATTTGATGCAACGATCTGAACAAAGTTTGTTAAAAAATTGAAATTTGGGTAATAATTCCAAAAAATCGGTCACAAATATCACTCATCAAGGTAAAAAGGAGGATTACCGTAGTCTAAATCACCAAAAATTTCAGCACTGTACATATATATTTCTGTCGTGGGATCTTTCCAGGCGTCTGTTTGCAATCCTGCTTTGAAACAGGTTGCGTCGAGGAATTGATACACATCCCAACCTCTTTCTGAAGCCACCTGCGGAAGCAAAGTTCCTGTACACACGGTGCCGTATTGGCTTCTTCCCCGGATTTGCAGTCCATGTTTACCGATTTCGATATCTTTTACATCTTCCACCACTTCGAGAGGGGATAACACGGATATTTGGATATCAACTTGAGGCAACTCAGATAAACTCAAAGGATTAAAGCGCATATCGTGGGTGGCCGACTCCACCGCCATGGTTTTGACTAATTGATAGAGTGGAATTCCTTCTGCGGTAAAACGGCCTAAACAACCGCGTAATTCATCCCCCTTTTTAAGTGTAACAAAAACTCCACGCTCTACTTCCACATTTGAACTGGGTGGTTCGGGATTATAAGAGTCGCCTTTTAATTCAGCTTGAACGCCTTGACGGGCTATGCGAAGTAAAGCCCTGCGATCATGAGAAGAAAATTCGGGTTCGGAAGAGACTTTTTCTTTGGTTGTAGTTTCTTGTGCAGAATTCGTCGAATTATGTTTGTTTTTATCAGGACGGTAGATAGCGAGTGAGCCGTATCCGACCACCTTGTTTTGATCTCCGTAGGGACTGTCTCCGCTGTTGCTGTAGCAAAGAGTTTTCGCTTCGGTGGCACCGACATCGCGAGCCACTTCGATCGTGGTCAACATGGCCGCACTGCCGCATAGAACGCAATGTAAATTGCTGACCGGTTCACTCTCCAGCCGCCGGAGACCGGAATAGAAAGAGTCCGGATCCAGCGTTTCAATGGTTTTCAATATCTCTTGATCGATGCGTTGGGCGTCTTTATATGGTGGATAATGGCACATATCGGTAGATACACAAAGCAAAACGGATTTATCTGGATTCTTACGCAGGCATTCTGCGATTTTGTGACCCATCTCACGGCACATTTGTGGATCAGTACGGGTAACAAGAATTGAAGCGGCTTTGGCTTTCGGAAAGGTGGTCTGCACGAAGGGTAAATTTACTTCCACTGAATGTTCAAATTGATAAGGCGAGGCCGATGAGTAAAATGGATTGCCTTCTTCCAGCAAATCCGATACAAGTTCTTTATCGACGGGGATTCTGCCAAGAGGCGTTTCGAAATAATCGCCGTTGAATATGCAGCCTCCATCCACGCCTTGATGCGACAAAGCGACAAATAAAACTGTATCCGGTGATTGGTTCTGGACATGCCGAAATGAATATCCGGCAACGGGAGCGGAGAATACATAACCCGCATGAGGTACGACAATGGCCAAAACCGGTTTATCGCTAAGGCTGATGTTGGCTTGTTCGATATAATTATGGACTTCGCGGGATAACTCATTCGGATCGCTAGGATAAAATCTTCCGGCGACTACAGGCCGGAGCACATCGGTATGATCTGAGTTGTTATTCATTATTCCTCTGAATTTGACAGTCCTTAGAAACTAAGATTACAGCAAATGGATAATTTGCATGCCCAATAATAGGAGGGATAAAAATCCCATCATGGTAAAAAGAAATAAGTAACGCATTTTCTCTTTACTTATTTTAATATCAATTATAGAAAAATGAAGATAAATTTTGAATTATGATACATTCACACGCCTTTGAATTTTTTTATGTATCTGTAATATGGGAACGATACTTTCATGATTTTCATTCGTTATACGAGTGCAAAATTATATATTCATTCAATATCGAGGTGTCAGAAGCTAATGTCCATAGGAATTTTTCGTCTTCTTTGTATTTGTTTAATTTATGCTTTTGGTGTCTGGTCACCTGCCGAAGGGGCTGCCGCCGAGTCCAAAGAGACCGTGAGCAACGCTTATTGGAACAATGTGAGGAAAGCCCATTTTATGGAAGCTCGAGTGCATTATAACATTCGGCGCATGTATTCTCGGCAAATTAACGATGCTTTGAAAGAAGAAATGGAATCGGTTTACGGCATTCCTGTTGAAGACCAAATTTACAATATTACCGATCAACTTTACATCAAAAGTTTTAGTCAATTGGAATGGGATGCGGTGGTCGATAAACAAAAAATGACCGGAATTCAAACCCATCAAGGTTCTTATACCCAATTAACCGGCCAATATCCAGGTGGGGATCAAGAGCAGGAAACCAGTTTGCGGGTACTCCAGGCTGTTCCAGGATTTACTTACCGTTTTGTGTTGTTTTCTTTTCACAGTAAGCAGCAAAATTCCATGATGCAATTGATCATGCCTGCTGAACTTTATTCATGGCATTATGCACCTAGTATGTGGTATCCATCTCAAAGTCAAATCGGATTTCCGGAAGATTTAGAGATGGTGGAAATGCGTAAAAACGGATTGAACGAACCCTATGAGCTTAGCTATACCCCTTCCGGAATAGATCCCGGAATTATCGAATTTATCTCTCAATATTGTAAGATGCCGGAGCTTTCAGAAGCAGATTTGACTTGTGTTCTTACGATTGAACCGCATGATTATTCCTGTAAAGGCTTCGCCATAACCATGATGGTGGATGGACAAAAACGGATTCCTTTGAGCATTACCCACATTGACTTGATGAAAACCAGAATTGGTATCTCAGTGCCCTCGACAACGATATTTTTAACCGGATCGGTGGTCGAGAAGGGTGGCGAGAAACAATGGAATTCAAGTAATTATTTTGGTCAATTTAACCTGCAAAATATAATGATAAGGTAGTCACTTGGTTGTAACATAATGGTTTCATTGGTCTAAACGGTTGCTTTGATCGTTTTCCATTTTCCTCCTGCAAAACGAATCAATGTCATAACCGCCTGGACCGCCGGAGCCAATCCCCAGGCAATCCAAGCCCCCCATATATCCAGACCGGTGTAATAGGACAAAAGTGTTGCGAAAGGCAACATTAAAAGCCATTGAGAAATAATAGTATACCGCATGGCGGGTTTGGTATCGCCCGCTCCTGAAAGTGCGCCACTGGCCACAATGGAGACACAGTTGCAGAATTGTTCCAGAGCAATAAATCTTAAGGCGATTCTACCCATTTTGATCACTTCGGGATCGTGGGAAAAAATACTTGTGATCTTTCCGGATAAGAGGAAAACGACCAAACTCAAAAACGCCATAACCACAGAACAGAATTTGATGGCGTTCCAACCATACGATTCGGCTTCATTTATTTTGTTGGCCCCGATTGATTGACCCACCAATGCCGATGTGGCTACTTGGAATGCAAGTGAAGGCATGATGGCAATCAGGCGAAACTGAAATCCTATGGTCGCCGCTGCAACGGCTGCTGTTCCCGCCAGCGTTCCTGCGATTAAGCGGAAAAACAAAATTCTGGCGCCGTTGCGTACAAAACCGGAGACACCTGACGGAAGACCGATTCGAAGCAGCTGATGAAATAGTTCGAACTGGATTGGCACAATTTGTAGTCGGATCAAGCGGCTGCGGTTGGTCAGCACCTTCAATGCAATCACTGCACCAATCACTCGTGCCAACACAGTCCCCATTGCCAATCCTTGGACTCCAAAAGCGGGGACAATCATAAATCCAAAAACGAATATGTAATTAAACCCGATATTGAGCAGATTGATGAAAGTCGCGATTTTCAGGGGAGTTTTGGAATCGCCCAAAGCACGGAATATTGCATTCGTGCAGAAATTGATTAAAAGAAATATGACTCCCCCCAGCAGAAATTGGAGATAGTGGGTACCTTGCTCCAATACGGAGTCCCTTGCACCGAGCAGTTTCAAACTAGGCTCCGACAAAAGTACCCCGACCACTCCAAAAAATACACCTGACGAAAGCGACAAAAGAAAAGCGTGAAACGCTACGGCTGAAGCCGCTTCATATTTTTCTGCGCCGTAATATTGTGAAACCAGAGTTATGGTGCCGGTTGTAATGGACAACGTCCCGATCAACATAATCAAGAAGATTTGTCTGGAAAAACCGATGGATGCCACGGCATCGGCTCCCAGAAAACCAGCAAAATATATATCGGATAAACCAACACCGGATTCCAACAACGCGTAAATAACAGTCGGCCATGCAAGTATCCAAAACCGTTTTAATATAGCCGCATCGAAAAATGGCTTTTTCATTCGATAGGTTACCAAGTAAGGTTGAGAAATTTTATTGAGTTTGCATACACTATTAATCAACCTAAGCGTATAACACTTGAAGCGGAAGTGCTCTAAGTGATTTTAAACTGGAAAGTATAAATTATTGATTATTTGTTTCTTGAGAAAAGGCCTTACCGCCTGAAATTGAGATGTTTTGTATGTACTCCCAAAAGAAAACAGAACGCCGCTCTTGTATTTGTGTAATTAAAAACTATAATTATTTTTCTGACTTGGAAAAATAGATTTGGAGATTTTTAAAATGGCACATGTTAAAAGTGGTGGTGGAAAACAGCGGAACGGTCGCGATAGCAATGCAAAACGGTTGGGTGTAAAGCGTTTTGCCGGTCAATTTGTCAAAGCCGGTTCCATTCTGATTCGTCAAAGGGGAACGAAGTTTCATCCCGGTGACAATGTGGGCCGTGGTGGAGATGACACTCTGTTTGCACTGGCTACCGGCCATGTTCAATTCGACGTCAAACGCAATCGAAAACGTGTTTCGGTGATCCCTGCTGAAGCATAAGAAATCTAACATATTCTTTATCAATAGTGTCACGACGGGGACAGGCTATAATTACCTGTCCCTGTTTATATTTAATGTTTTGTTTTTTCCTATACAAACCAATTACAATATGTATCATGTGATTTTTTAGACGAATAATACACAATATTGGAAAAGAACATGCTGCACTATCTTATTTTTGGGGCAGGAGCTATAGGAACATTGATCGGCGGCCTGCTTGCGGGAGCCGGTCATCGTGTCATTTTTATCGGAAGAAAAACGAATATGGATGCCCTGCGCAACCAAGGAATATCCATCACCGGTCTGTGGGGCAATCATCAAATTCCATCTCAGAAAGCTTATGAATCTATCGATGATATCCCCAATAATGATAGGGATTTCGATCACATCTTAATTTGCACTAAAGCCTTTTCGACACGAGAAGCTATTGAAGCCTGTCTTCCGGTGATTAAAGACGCAACGTTGGTCATCTCTTGCCAGAATGGTTATGGAAACTGCCAGACAATCGCCGACTATACCGGGTGGGAGCGCACGTTAGGGGCGAGAGTCATCACCGGAGTTGAATTAACCCAGCCAGGAACGATCCAGGTTACGGTTCATGCGGATTCTGTGAGAATTGGCCACTATCTACGTGAATTTCCAATGCCCTATTTGGAATCTATCGCCTTGAACCTGAGAGAAGCGGGTATTCCAGCGGAGGCTACTGATCAATTGGAGCAGTATATTTGGGCCAAAGTGCTTTACAACGCGGCTTTGAATCCATTAGGTGCTCTTTTGGGAGTGACATATGGTCAACTGGCCGAACAGGAAGAAACTCGAAAACTGATGAATCGAATCATGGATGAAGCATTCACAGTCACTCAAACGGCGGGGATAAAACAATTCTGGGAAACGGCCGATGAATACAGACAGGCATTTTATGAAAAAATGATTCCGCCGACCGCCGCTCATTATCCTTCCATGCTTCGCGATCTTGAAAAAGGACGTCGAACAGAAATAGAGGCTTTGAACGGTGCGATTTGTGCCCTTGGTGCTGAATATAGTGTTGAAACACCGGTCAATGATATCGTGACCTCGTTGATACGCTTTCGAGAGGATCAAATACAGCCATGAATGCGGAAGATAACGTTAAACCTGAGAATTTGCTGGATCTTGCCGAACTATCCGAATCTGTTCAACTGCGTGAAGGGATCGAGGGTATAACACGCGCCCTTTGGGATTTATACAGAGGCCGTGCAAGAACGACTCGTGATTGGTCACGCCATTTGCATATCCCAGTTCCTGTTTTGGCCGCCCTGCGAAGAGAATTAGAAAAACGCGAGATCTTACAACCCGGGGGCGGCTTGGTTTTAACAGAATCGGGAAAAGATTTGCTCGAAAAAAAGTTTGGCCGCGTGGAAATACCCCACCTTGAATGCCCCGGCTGCCAAGGCAAAGGACGAATTTTACCTCCCGAAGCGATGGATATTCTTGACGAATTCCGGTCGTTGTGCCAAAAACGGCCCGAAGCCGATGTTACCCTGGATCAAAGCCATGCCACTCCCGAAACCGGTATTAGCAAAGCGTTGCTTTTGCTTGAAAAAGGACTTTTAGGGCAATCTATTTTTTTTCTGGGCGATGATGACCTAATATCCGTGGCCTGCCTGCTGATTCGCAAGCGATTTTTGTCAGATCCATCAAGCGCTGGCACTCTTTATGTTGCCGATGTAGATAAACGTTACCTTGATACTATTGATTCAATTTCTGAAGGTGACATCAAAGTTCAAGAATATGATGCGCGTGATGAATTGCCAAAAGAATTGATGGAAAATTTCGGTGTTACGGTAACTGATCCAGCTTATACCGTTAATGCCGTCATCACATTTGCTTATCGCTGTTTATCCGCCGCAAACGCTGAGGGCACGTTGTTTTTATCGATGCCGATGCAGGATACACACTCGATGGGTCAAATTGAATATCAATTGCTGGAGATGGGTTGGACAATTCAAGACGTACTCCACAGTTTCAACCATTATGTTGGAGCGTCCATTCATGCACATGTTTCAAGTCTTTTCGTATGTGGAAAATGGAAGACTATAGCACCTGATAAATCCATGCAATTGCGATATACTCCTTTTTATACGGGCGAAGTCCGAAAGCCCGGTGGTCAATATAAATGTACTTTATGTGAGTCGATAGTCCAAGTCGGTGAAAATGAGATGCTTACTACCATTCAGCATCTAAAAAAGGAAGGTTGTCCTGAATGTGGAAATCAATCTTTTCATCGCTTAAGTAGAAAAGAAATCTAACGGATGGATAAACTGGTTTTAAAGGTATACTATATTCCTGTATACGATACAAAAAAACGGTATAATTTATAATAGTTTTAATATAGATCGGGAGATTGATCATGGGTAAAAATATTTATGGCATTGGTTTAGCAGTTATAGCCTTGGTGATAGTAGGTGCATTGCACCAGTTTGTATTTGCTCCGCTCAAAGCGGATTATGAGAATTACAATCAAAGACTGAACCAGTTGCAAAATCAGTATCGTACCATTGTTCAGGAAATTCCTGATGAGGATGAACCGATGCAGCAGCAGGGAGTTCTTACTCAAGAGCAGGTGGCCACTAAGTTAGAAGAAGTGTTGCGAGTTATTAATAGTAAGAATGATGTGGCCCAAGAAGATTTCCAAGAACTCAATCAAAAACTAAAAATAGTTGATCATTTTGACCCCAGCAAAGAAATTTCGGATTATCAAAATGATATCCTAAACGAAATTCAAAGGATGCAGCAATTAGAGCGCAATAGCGCAGTGACTAAACTCTCGGTCACCAATGCTTGGGGTGTAAA
>CAZXSQ010000036.1:0-511 GCA_964643335.1 uncultured bacterium | reverse complement strand
CGATTCGGAACAGGATTCCATGCCGAAGGCGGTAAAGCGATGGCTTTCTATAACCTCGATACCAGACCTGTGATCAATCCTCAACGAGGAACTATCGAATTTTTCATCAAACCGGATTGGGATCCGCTTGATCCTGAAGTCCAGCACAAATGCATTTTCTTAGCCCTTTCCAAACAGAAAATGAGCCGTGAGCGTTTGGAAAAGTTGGCCGAAGGCAAAACCGACGAACGCGGTCAGCCTTTGAATGTCAACATGCTTTTCGGACCTGGCCAGGGACCGAAACAGGTGGAAAGTCTGGTTGCTATTTATAAAGGCGAAGGCCCTACACTGACCTTTGAATTACAGAACTACATCACACCCGCCAGCCGTGTCACGGCCAATATTCATGATTGGAAACCCGGCCAGTGGTATCACATTGCCGCTATATGGGATTCCAAACAGCAGGCGCTTTATGTCAATGGCCGCAATAGAGGCATTCCTTTTGGGGGAGGAATCTCCATCCGCCGTGCCC
>CAZXSQ010000035.1:20198-21932 GCA_964643335.1 uncultured bacterium | reverse complement strand
CCCCAGGCGGGGATGATGGTTTTGGCGCCTTCGCCGCTGTATCCGCCGAAGATGCCATTGACATCCAGTGTAGGCCGCGCCCATTTGCGTTCTAAAGTGGTGTATCCTTCCTCGCCGAACAGTCCTTCCAGACCCAGGCTTTGGCGAAAAGCCTCATCATCCCAAGGCAATGAGGCGAAGGCTTCTCGCTCCCACTCTTCCAAAGGCTGTACATCATCATAGAAGCCGGGGATCAGAATTTTTCCGTTGTCATCTTTAAGTTGGGCTATCATTTGACAAAGCGTGAATACAGGATTGGGAACCGCACCGCCGAAACTTCCGGAGTGTAAATCGTGATTCGGACCTTCGACTCGTATTTCTTCCGCACAGATGCCCCGCAGGCTATAACATAAGGCGGGCATGTCTTCCGAATAGAGGGAGGTGTCGCTGATCACGGCAACATCGCACTTGAGTTGATCGCGATGTTCGCGAATAAAATTGGACACATTATCACTGGCGGCCTCTTCTTCACCTTCGACCAGAAAGATAATGTTGACGGGGATATCGCCAACGGTTTTGAGATGAGATTCGATTGCTTTGATATGGGTGAACAATTGTCCTTTATCGTCGGATGCTCCGCGAGCGTAGATGATGTGATTTTCGATGCGTGGTTCAAATGGAGGCGTGGTCCATAAATCAAGCGGTTCCGGCGGTTGAACATCGTAATGGCCGTAAATCAAGACAGTGGGTTTATCTTCTCCCGCATGGTACCGGGCCATAACGATAGGATTTCCGGCGGTGGGATGGATTTGTGAATTAAGACCGAGATCGGCAAACTGCGAATGTATAAAACCGGCGGCTTTTTCGCAGCCGGTTTTATACTGGCTTTGTGCGCTTATGCTTGGTATCTTTAAAAATTGGATCAATTCGTCTATAAATCGTTGTTTATTTTGTTGGATGTAGGGGGTTATATTTTCCATAATGGCTCCTCGACTTGTATATAAAATTCATTTTAAAGGGGTTTTGTAAAAAAAGTAGGTTGTGGCTTTGGCCGCTATCAAGAATTTGGTAAGATAGATATTCGGTCAATGTTAAAAATATTGTGAATCTATAATAAGTATCATGACTGAATTGTGTATTATCCGTTTGTTTCATAAAAAGATTGTTTAAACAAATATAACAGGAGAAAAGGATAAGGTGACGATGAAGAAAAAGATTCTTTGGAGTATAGGGATACTAATTATCATCGTAGCCGCGGCTGTGGGATGGAAGATATATGATGAGTATCGCATTTGGACCTCGCCGTGGGGAGATGAAGGGGATCAATTTTTCATCGAAATAGAAAAAGGCATGACGGCCCGTGATGTGGCTGAAATGTTGTATGACAAGGGGGTCCTTCATGATACCACCTTCTTTTTGGTGCTGGCCGATTTAAGAGGATTCGGCACAGAGATAAAAGCGGGCGAATATCAGGTCAAAGGAACTCAGAGTCCTTATGATATTGTCGAGATGCTGGCTACCGGTTATGCCTACCGGCGTAAATTGGTCATACCTGAAGGGTTTACGCAGTTGCAGATAGCCAATAAATGTGAAGAAATAGAAATCTGCACACGTGAGGCTTTTTTGGAACAATGCCGTGCCCATAACATTTTTCAGGGGATTATTGCAGAACCGCCGGATGGAGCCAGCGCAGGTTGTGAGGGGATTTTGTTTCCGGAAACTTATCGTTTTGAGAGAAACACCCCGGCTGAGAAA
>CAZXSQ010000035.1:0-20188 GCA_964643335.1 uncultured bacterium | reverse complement strand
AAGTCGTTGCGCGTATGATCCGCACGTTTGAAGGTGTGTGGAGTGAAATTCGTGAAAAAGCAACGGAAAAACCAGACGCAAACTGGTGGTGGCTAGAAGAAAGCCGGACTCCGACTCAAGAGATTTTTCGAGTGGTGGTGCTGGCCTCTATTATTGAAAAAGAAGCCAAACGGGATGAAGACCGCCCGATGATGGCCTCGGTTTTCCTTAATAGAATCGAGAAGGAGATGCCTCTACAGGCTGACTGCACCATCCATTATGTATTGAATGACTGGTCGCGGCAGTTGACCACGGATGACCTTGAAATAGATTCGCCTTATAACACCTATACAAGAACCGGCCTGCCCCCCGCCGCCATATGCAATCCGGGAAGGGCGTCACTCGAAGCAGCGGCCATGCCCGCTGATACGGACTATCTGTATTTTGTCACTTTCCCGAACGGCGAAGCGGTTTTTGCGAAAACGCATGATGAGCATCTCAAGTACAAAAAGCAGATGAAAGAAGCACGGCGGGAAAAAGCAGAGGAAATTCAACAGGCCACACAAGCAGAAAAGGGAGAGACTCCATCTTCAGACAAGATTGAAGAAGCAACTAACGGGGAGCCGGTTCAACCGGGGAACTGATTTCCATATCAGCGTTGGTGAACCGAAGTCCCCAATATTTACCAGACGATAGGGCTGTAAATGCCGGTTCATCGTGTTCCAGTACAGTGACCCGGCAGACTTGATTGCGGGAACGCATTTTTAATTGATATGAATGTGGTTTTCCGTACAGTGACGTGAGGAATTTGAGTGATCTTGAAAGTGTGATAGCGGGGCCAAATGTGTTCCACATCAAGTGAATTTTGCCGGATTCCGTTTCCAATTGCGCCTGGCTTTTTCCATTTTGGCTTTCGAAAAGAATGTTTCCCATAATTTTGTTCAATCCCCAGGCCTCGCGGCCTCCCATATACGCAGCCGGGGAATCCACGGCCATGATGCTGAGGGTGAAGCCTGATGCATCCCCGCATGTTGCATATCCCTGAACGTTGCCCCATTCGTGCCACGGAATAGACTCTTCTTCAACCAAAGGCGTTTGATAGGACCCGATATAAAAACCCGCGAGAGTTTTTGGCAACCATGAGAAGCGAAAAGAACACCCGTCAGGCAGTTGAACGGAAAGATTTTCTGTGTTGGGCAGGGAAAAGACCATAAGCCCATTGGCTTTCAGTTTCCATGGCGGCGAAGGATAATGTTGAGATTCTGTCATGATTGTTTTAATTTATCATGAAAATCTGGTTTGCACTACCGCAAGGATTGCCAAGGGTGGCAAGGGCAAGGCGAAGCCAGCCCTTGTCGAAAATGGCACCATGTACCACTACCCGCAAGGGCTGACCGCAAGCGGTCTTGCCCTTGCCACCCATTCATTATTTTTGAGATATTACATCAAGCACCGTGCCGAGTTTTGACTACCGGCATACTCTCAGATATACTTCTTAGCTTTAAAATCTGAAATAGGAACGGTGAATTTCAATGTGTGAGTCAACAATTTGTCATGTGAAAATTGTTGGGGGTACCGGGTATACTGGTGGAGAATTGATTCGTTTGATCTTGAATCATCCACAAGCGGAAATCATCGATATAACGGGGGCCGGAATTCCAGAACCTCAGCCGGCCTGGCATTTTTGGCCGTGGCTGCGGGGAGTTTGTGAAATCCTGATTTCGGAAGAGAAGCCGGGGAATGGCGGGGATGCGGATATCGTCTTTTTGAGTACGCCGCATGGTGTCTCCATGAAACTGGCTCCAGAATATTTGAATGGCGGATATAAGGTCATCGATCTGTCGGCGGATTACCGTTTTGTCGACACGGCTGAACGTGAAGGCTGGTATACCGATCCGCATATTTCGCCCGAACTGTGCGAGCAAGCTGTTTATGGAATGCCGGAACTATTTCGTGAGAAAATAAAATCTGCACAGCTGATTGCCAATCCCGGGTGTTATCCCACCACGGCCATTTTAGGATTATATCCGGGGATCAAAGAAGGGTTGATTGAACCAACAGGTATACACATAGCTTCATCATCAGGAGTTACCGGTGCTGGAAAGAATCCGAAACTGCCGTTTCATCATTCCGAGCTGGATCAGAATTATTTTGCCTATCGAATCGGACAGCACCAGCATGCTCCCGAGATCAATTCTATTTTAAGACGTATAACCAGTAAAAACGTTTCGGCTTCATTCGTGCCTCATGTATTACCGATTCGCAGGGGGATTTTAAGCACGATGTTTTGCAGCAGAACCGAGGGAACCACGCTGCAGCAGATATGGGATGCCTACCGTTCGTATTATGAGCATGAAACATTTATTAGATTATACCCGCTAGGAGAAGCGCCCACTTTGCAGGCGGTTTGCGGTAGCAATTTTGTAGATGTTTCATTTCATGAAGATAAAATTACCGGAGAATTGATTGTGGTCACCGCTGAAGATAATTTATGCAAAGGCGCTGCTGGACAGGCTGTTCAGAACATGAATCTTATGATGGGATTTCCCGAGAAAATGGGCCTGCTGTATCCGGGAACGATTTAAGAATTTTACTTTAAATTCGGGGAATACATAATCTGGGAGAAAGTATATGTTTAATTACCGGCCGGGGTGGATTGTATTTTTAATTGTGTGCATATGTCAATTATCGTTTGCCGGACAAGATGAGCATGATTACGCTCCTGCCAAGAATCCTCATTTTTCTTTGATAGAAGCGGACAACAATCATGCAACGATTCATTATCACTTCAGTGAAGAAATCAGCGGATATTCCCGCAATTCAGAAAAGATTTATGTCGGGATTCCCATCGGCGCGACTTACGAGTTGGAGTTAAAAGCATGGGATTTCTATTCACTCGATAGACGAAAAATAACAGACCAACATACCGGTTCCGCCTCGGATTCAGTGGAAGAAGTATCCGCCGTCGAAAAAATGTTAGAGTCGAATATCAATTCAAAACGTTTTGAGTTTCATGAGCTAGATGGTTTACGGGTACAAATTAGTTCCACGCAGAAGCATGTTATTACCGATCTGACTTTTGATATTTCATGGCAAGAAAAAGCGAAGAGTGGGCTTGCCGAAGAATACAAAAGGGATGCAGGATTCTCGCGCCTGTTTCGCAATTTGTTCATCAATGGTGATTATGTAGACGGAATAAGAAGTAAAAGGACGATCTCCGAAAGCGAACGTGTTCAAGGATTTCATCCTCTCGCCTCGGGCTATAGAGAAAATGGTGCCTCGATTAATCTTGCGGATGGTCCTATCGAAGCGTGTACTGATAGTATAAGAGTTCTCGTTCAAGAGCAGGGCATCACGGCCATTCGTTCTTCCGATTTTCATGATATTGGAATTGATCCGGAAGTAGTACAACTTGATGAAGCACGGATTTGGTATAAGGGAGAACAATGTCCGCTGTCCATAGTTGGTGACGGCGACGGCAAGTTGGGAGAAAAGGATTCTATCCTGTTTTATGGAGTTGAATCGGATTCCGAATACACCAGTGATTCCGTTTATTCTTTGACCTGGTTTGAAAGTGATACACCCCCACAACGTATTCCAGAACAATCCGCAGAATGGGTAGAAGAAGGTAATTCCTCCTTTACCGCCAGGAAAGTATGGAAACAAGATAATCTATTGGCAAAAAAGAACAACAACAGATATGGGTGGTTTTATGATCAATTGGATACCCAGGTAAAGCAGTTTCCGTTGAAACTGCCTGGATTGGCTGCTGAGGGAGAGATCAAAATCTCCCTTTCACTATTGAACAAAACAAGAGAAAATGCAAGTTTTTCAGCCTCAATCGGCGAGACGACCGCGTCTTTTTCGCTCATGATTAATTCAGCCACATCTGTTTCGTTTGTGGCGCCGGCTACTGAGGGCATTCATTCTTCCACATTGATTGTGACCTTAGACGAACCGCCTTATGAACTTGGTTTTCTCGAAGGAAGTATGAGTGATAAATTAGGCACTATTCCTTTTGTCTTTGTGGATCGTATCAAAGTCGAGTATCCGAGAAAAACTGAGTTGGAAGATGAAAGCCTATTGGTAGTCCACGAAATCAACTCTTCCACCGAAGGAGTGGCACTTGAACTTTCAGGCGCAACCGAACCATTTACCGCCTGGTTTATAGAGGATACCAACTGTGTGAATAAAATTGTTTCCGGAGTGAGTCCAGAATTTGGGCGAATCTACTTACCGGATGGGGAGTGGGATTCTGTTGAAATTACTCGAACCGGCCAAATTCCAGGCCCGAGAACATTGGAAAAGAACTATCCTTCATCGATTCACCGCAAGGACCAAGGATATAACTACGTTATTATTGCGTATCATGCGCTGGTTGATAGTGCACGCCGTTTGGCTGAGTGGCGCAGGAAAAGCGGATTTAAGGTTTTCTTGACCGATGTACAGGATATCTATGACGAGTTCAACTATGGATATCCCGATTGTGATGCGATAAAGCGGTTTCTGCGCTATGCACAATCGGAATGGGACGGTCTCTCTCCCGAATTTGTGGTGCTTGCCGGTGAGTCGTCCTGGGATCATCGCGATCGTGAAAAAACCTGGTTTCCTGATCAGGTGCCCACTTATGCGCCGACCTATGATCCACAGCATTTCGCTTCGGATGGTTGGTATACCTATTTATGGGGAGGAATGTCCGATTATTATTTTGATGTGATACTCGGACGGATTTCACTGCAATACCCGAAAGAAGTGGATAATTATATTTCAAAAGTCATTACGTATGAAACTGAATCGCCTGTCGGTCCCTGGCGCGCTAAGAACCTGATCATCGCGGATGACAGTTTTGAGCGTCACAGCCGGGAAGCTGCTGAGGAATTTTTGAGTCCCGCCGTTCATCCGGTTTTTATCGATCAGATTGACTTCCCACATGAAACCAATCCCTATCTCTATCACAGCTTTGTTGATCATCCGAATCCGGAAGCTCGAAAAAATATCAATAAAAAATACTCGTCTGAATGTGCTTATGCCATCATTCAAGCGCTGGATAAAGGGGCCCTTGTCGCACAATACATAGGCCATGGGGGAGCGCAGCTCTGGTCGGATGAACGTATATTTTACGGTATGGATAAAATGACGAGTAATCTTTTGGAACTGCAACCCAACAAGCGCTTTCCGTTTGTCATCAGTTGGTCCTGCTTGACGGGTTATCTCAATCTGAATTTCTCTCCCTTCAATGTATGTCTGGCAGAGGAATTTATACGGTATCCCGATCGGGGAGCCATTGCGATGTGGGCGCCCAGCGAGCGGGGATCGCCAACCCAGCATATGGTGATGAATCATCTGTTTTCAAGAAACATCTATGAAGACGGCTTGACACGGCTTGGCGAAGCAACGTTGTTCACCAAGATTGAATTTATGCTCAGCCAGCGCTATCAGGACTTGATCAATCAATATATATTCTTTGGTGATCCGGCGGTTGAACTTGCTTTCCCCCAGGAAAAATTGGATATCCACTATTCACCCAAAACATTTAAAGCAAATAGTGAACCTGAATTCAACCTTCAAGCCACTACCGGTAATATGAATGAAGGCCAGGCGATTGTCTCTTTTTATGCCGATGGTGACAATATTTATGAAAGCGAACCATTCGCCTTTAAAGAAGGAAAGATTGCCCATTCGTTTGCTGTTTCGATAGGTGATGTCGTTAATTCTACCGCCGTTGCCCGTATCTACGCTTGGAATGTCCATCAGCAGAAAGACGCCTGGGGGGGCGTGAAAATCCCTCAGTTCGAGCCTGCGATTGTCCTGGAGAGCGGCGAGTATACAAAACAGGAAGATAGCAAGCGTATTCGTTTCGATGTTCGCAATCAATCTATTTTTGCAGTTGAGAATGTTCGTTGTACGTTAGAAATTGGAAAGGAGCAGTATAAACTTACGGTAGATTCACTTCCAGGCCATGCGGCGAAAACCGTTACCTGGACAGGTGAAATCCCGGAGGATGTCCATTTGGTTTACGCTTCTGTGGAACCGGATTATTCACAACGTATAAACGGAACCTCAATAGATGATAAACTTGTGATCCCGATTAAAGAGCCGCAGGAGATCAAAATTGTACCCTTGCTGTCAAAACTGAGTTACAACTCGCGTAATTTGGTGGCAGGAGATTCGACCCGGGTTAGGATTCCATTTCAAAATATGTCCACTGAGGAGATTGCCTCAGCTTCACTGACCTTGGAAGGTCCAGGAAGTGCCGGTGATATTAAAGAAGTGACTTTAAACCCGCTGGAATCACGCCGAAATGATTTTTCAGTGACTCCTCCAGAAAAAGGGAAAATGGAGTACCGCATAATCGTCAGAACTGATGAAAAAGAACGTATCTACACTCAAACATTGGAGGTGAAAGGGAAACCTGATTTGGCCTTGGCAGAAGGGGATTTTTCATACTCGCCTGAACATCCCGTCATTGGGAAAACCGTGTATATTTGTACCACTGTGTACAATGTGGGTGAATCGGCTGCGAATAATATTATTGTTCATGCCTATGACGGTGATCCCTCTTTGAAAAAGCGGTTGGATTCGTTTTACCGCTCGGGTGGAGTTCGCATAGCCGAACTGAAGCCGGGAGAAATGAAATCTATTGAAATAACCTGGGACCCGGATGCCTACGAAGGATTAGGTTCGCATGATATACATCTGGTTGTGGATCCGAACGACCGGATTAATGAAATCAGCGAATTGAATAACCGCATCCGAATGGAACTGACGCTGCACAACCTGCCTGATCTCAGAGTTGTGCCGTGGGCTGGACATCAAATGAAACTGCTTTCCGATCATACTATCCCGGTATGGGGAGAAACACTGCGGCTCCGCGGGATGGTCAAAAACGTAGGAGATAGCAAAGCCAAACGGGTACGGCTTTCGTTTATGTATAATGATGAAGAAATCACTCATTTCTTCAACACCATCAAAGCGGGGGGGAGTGCCGAGACCAGCACCGATGTGCCGTTGGTGTCCGCAAAAAACGAGTTGCTTATCCACGCCGATAAATACGACCTGATTGGTGAAAAAAATGAAACGGCTGAAATCGGCAACAACGCAAGCAATAAGAAACGTGTCGATTTTCAATTGCGTATGCCGGAAGCACCGGTGAACAATCAGCGGCGAGTCTATCGGGTGACAGAAGAAACCCACTTCTCCGCAGGGAAGGCGGAATTTCTGGTTTTTGATGAAGACAAGAAGCAATTGAAAATTCAACCGAACCTGGAGACGGTGAAGTTTAGAATCCAACCCGCTTTTGTCAAAAACAAAGACAATTATGCATTTGTGGCGCCAAAGAAAAAATGGCAATGGAATACGAAATACAACAGCTTTTACAGTCCCCTTGAAACAGACCAGGTGTTGCATGTGGAGGTTCCGGCACCAAATGGGGTTTATGATGTGTTCGTTGAATTATACAGTGTCGCCTATGAGCAGGGGACGACCGAAAACATATTGATCAAATGTTCGAATGATACCGATTATAAATCGTTTGAGCATACTTCTCCGCCGCAGGAAGACCTGCTGCTTAAAGTCGGGACTTACTCGATTATGGATGATAATTTCATGATCGAGTTCAAACCGGTTCCGGGAGGTTATTCGACGATTGTACGGGATTTGGTACTGGTGCGTTCGTCTGAAGACAAACCTGTGTCCACTGGTTACCTTTCACCTTATTTCCCGGCATCGGGATCGGGAATCGGGCCGGTTGAAATGACATGGGACGCTGAGGTGCCGGGAAATACAGACATGATCCTCAAAGCTCGCTGGGTTTTGGAGGATAAAGACGGTGGGCTGCGCTTTTTCCCATGGGTGAGAATAGTCGATGGGGAGGAAGAGAAATTAACCTTACCGGGGAAAGGATTATTCTATCAATATTATGTTGAAATGGAGAGACAGACTCACGGTGAAGAAACGCCAGCTTTATCCAACGTCATGATTTCCATTCCGTGCAAGGAAGAAAAAAGCCCCACTGGCCCCGCACGATGAATATAAGAAAATGATTTAAAATCTGCTGCTAAATAATTCATCTCGTCCATGGATTGACAATGGAAATAAAAATGCACTACCGTTAAATCAAAAACAGCATCGGTGAATGAGCGATGGATATACAATTGTACATTTCACGTGCGCGCAAAGCGATGAGTGAAGGGGAGTTCGATCTGGCCAGGCGGTATTTCAATCAGGTGCTTTCCGCTTTTCCTGAAAATGAGGAGGCTTTGAAAGGATTGAAAGACCTTGAAGTGGCTGTGGCAAAAAAGTCCTGGTCTCCAGTTACGTGGTGGACGAAGTTTATATGGGGAGTTATTCTGAAGAATATTGGCCAATATGAGCGGGCTTATAATGAGTTGAAGCTTGTTTTTCAAGTGAAACCGAATAATACCCTGGCGGCTTTTGTTTTTGCGGGCTGCGCTGAAAAAACTGGCCATCTCGAGGACGCGCATAAAGCTTACCAGCGGGTTTTAGCCAACAATGCCACCCACCAATCGGCACTGCAATCCGATGCCGAATTGCTGGCGCATATGGACCGGCTGGATGAGGCGGTAGAACTCTATCAGCGGCTGGAAGCGCTGCGTCCGAAGGACGACCGGATTTCTCATCGGCTGCGCGATTTGACCGCCAAGGCGTATTCACGGGTGGGAATCCCTGAAAATTTGAAAGAACGGCGGGCAAAGATTGAAAAGGAGAAACGAGAAGCGCCAGGTGCTCCGGAATTTGTAGAAAAACTGAACGAGATGCTGACACAGTACAAAAATGAACCCCACAATAAAGATTTGGGAGTCGCGATTGCAGCTCATTATCGTGAAGGCGGCCATTTCAACGAGGCGAACCGTTATCTGGCTGCAATCCTCGACGAAGCACCGGATTATGAACCCGCCCGGCGTGAACAGGCCCGGGTTTGGCGGCAATCCGGTGAGTTGAACATCGCCGTTAGTTTGTTTGAGGAATTGTTATCGGAGAATCCGGATGATTTAACCTTGCAAGATGAATACAATGAAGCCAGGATCGCTCTGCTTAAGCAGGAAAGAGAGAAAAAACCGGCTAACAGGGAAATCCAAAATCAGATTCAGAAATTGACTGTGGAGCGTGAGAAAAATCGAATAAAATTGCTTTCCGATTTCTTAGAAAAACATCCCGAAGCCGAAAAAGAAAGGGCGGAATTGGGTGAAATCCTGCTTAAGCATGGCCGTATCGACGAGGCTATTGCCATGCTTCAACGATTGATTCATACCCCCAGATGGGCGGGGAAAGGATTATATTTATTAGGAGAGTGTTTTCGGGCGCAGGGGGACTATCCGCTTGCCATTACTCAATTTGAGAAGGCATTGAATTTCTTTAAAAACAAAGGCTATTCTCATGTACCCTCGGAAGATTTGAAAGCAGTATATTATTACATGGGATTGTGTAAAGAAGCCTTGAGCGATAAGAAAGGAGCGAGAGAAGCGTTCGGCAACGTTTATTCTTCCGATATCCATTACAAGGATGTACGCGAGAGGTACGAGGCGACTTTTAAGTAATCCGTTGAATGACAAAGAGTGTGAGATCGTCTTTAAACGTTTCCTGTGAGTTGAATTCTTTTACTTCGGAGATGATGGCATCGACAAAGGGCTGCGGCCTTAAATGATGATATTTCAGAACCAGTTCCTTCAACCGCTCGGGTGAAAACAGGTTTCCATCATCGTCCCGAATTTCCACCAATCCATCCGTGAATAAGATAATTTTGTCATTGGGTTCAATCGGAACTTCATTTTCATCGTAATCGTCGGATTCCAATAATTTTAGAGGGAAACCGTGTGCTGTTTTGAGATAATCCACCTTATTTTGACTGGCTTTGTAGAGCATCATCGGCTCATGACCGGCGGAAGAAAAGCGGAATTTCATTGCATCCAGGTTCAGAATTCCATAGAACATGGTTACGTAAAAAGTAGGTGCCAGATGCGCATTCAACTTTTCATTGGCTACTTTGAGGGCGGTGCTGGGGTAACGGAATGAATTGACGAATGAGTGCATCAAGGTATGCGTGATTGCCATTACCACTGCTGCCGGTGTACCGTGACCGGTTACATCGGCGATCAGCAGTCCCCACAAATTCTTACCGATTTCAATCACGTCAAAATAATCCCCGCCGGCGGTGGCGCAGGGGACGTAATAACGTCCGAATTCTATTTCCGGGTGGAAAGGGAAGCGGTTGGGCAAAAAGGAATGTTGTATCGCGCTTACCCGTTCCAAATCCTCTTCGATATGTTTTTGGGCTTGAACCAGTTTCTGATTGATCTGTTGTAGTTCCTGTTTCGATTTTTGAAGGTTGGCCTGAAGGTCGCGGATACGCAGCATGGCTCGAACCCGGGCGAGGAGTTCTTCTTTCGCTGGAGGTTTGGTCAGGTACTCGTCTGCACCGGCATCCAATCCCTGCACCTTGCTGTTTGTATCGGTTAAATTGGTCAACAAAATGACGGGGACAAAATTGTCGTTCAAGGAAGCCTTGATTTCACGGCACGCCTCAAATCCATCTTTTTCCGGCATGCAGACGTCCATTACAACCAAATCAGGAGGGTTTTCGAAAACAAATTGAACCGCTTCCATTCCGTTGGATGCAGTGCGGGTGTCATAGCCTTCGTTATTTAAAATCGCTTCCAACAGAACGAGATTCAATTGTTCGTCATCAACGATTAAAATTTGCCTGGGTTGTGCTGGATTGATCGTGTCATTCATTATTTCAATGTCATTAATCGAAATTCAGTGATTGAATAAAACAGGCATCGACAAAAACAACAGAATCGGAAGAAATGATACGCTCCGCATTCTCTTGAATCAATTCCCGATTCGTATGTTCGGGGTCCTTCCCCTGTTCAACCGCTTCCATAAATTGTTCCAGATCAAACGGGCCTAATTCGATGTTTTGTGAAGGATTATTTTGTTCGATTTCTGCTACATGCTCGTTAATGTCTTCTAATGGCTGTATGTATTTCTCAGCGAGCTGTTTGTATTGATTGTCTTCTTCCAATTCGCGCCAGGAAAGGATCTCGGCGGCCGTGACTCTAGTTAAATATTCATATTCTTTGCTTGACATTTGCACTGCTTCCAACAGTTGTACCCGTGAAGTATCTATATTGATTAAGGTCATGGGTAACCCTACGAATTTTGAAATAAGTCCAAAAATAGACATGCCTCCTTTGATATCGGGAGAATTCGCCAGTTTAATCAACCAATCCAAATTGGTTTCTACCTTGGTAATCACTTGATCGCGGACGGATAAATATTTGTCGAAACGATCCGGATCTATGGATTTATCACCTGGAGGTGTAAAAGGATATTCTTGATTTAATTGGTCATGTTTTGCAGACAATTCTTCGTAGTTTTGTTGAATGCGATTGGTGTAATTCTTGATCCACCAACCTCCAATGATCAATAAAATGACAAGGACGGCGATGACACTGAAGCACCCTCCGCATCCGATCCAAATCCATTTTTTATTGGCCATGATTTGATCCTTTCCATTTGTTCATAAATTACGCTGTAGAATCACTTTATCATAAAAGATATAGTTATGGATGGGTTACGGTTGACTGTCTAGCTACAACAAAAGTAAAGATAATGAAACCGGTTCATTCTTATTCTGCTATAAGTATTTTTCAATAGAACGATACCATTGAAAAAAACAAAACTTCATTGCTGCAGCCATTTCTAATGGGAAAAGGTCGTAGTATGATTTAATAAACTCGATATATTTTATCTTATTTTAGTTTTTTTGCACCTGGAGATTTCATCGATGAGTCAACGGACCGACCAGCGGCTGCGTTTTATCAATTCTCTTAGACGTATACAACCTCATAACCATGTTTGTATGATTTATGATTCTTTTGAGGAAAAAATGGAGGCGGCCGCCCTATTTTTTCAGATTGGATTTGAGGAAGGCGATAAATGCCTGTTTATTGGAGACGAAGAAACAGCGGAGCAAATTAAACGTGAATTGCAGCAGGAAGGTTTTGATATTGCTTCAAAAATAAAAACTGGTGCATTCAGAGTAAAGCAAGATCATGATATTTATTTTGGCAATGCAAAGTTTGATCCGAATGAGGTTATTCATTTAATTTCAGAGGAAGTTTCTAAGGCCTTGGCTTGTGGATTTCGAGCTTTAAGAGTGGTGGGTGAAATTTCAGGGGTTATTAGTAAGGAATTGGATAAAGAATTACTCATCAAGTATGAATCTAGAGTATGCAATCTTTTTGATAATTCAGAATGTCAGGCTATTTGTTTATACAATCGTAGTTATTACGCTCCAAAAACAATTCTCGATGTGATTCGGATTCACCCTACTATCATTTATCAAAATCGAGTCTGCCGCAATTTTTATTTTGACACGTCCTGGAATTTGGAATCATCCGAAAACGAAAAAGATGTACAACGTATGCTTGGGCATATCGGTGAATACAATGAAATTGTTGAGGCTCTGCAATACCGGATTGAATTTGAACGCTTGATCATGGATCTTTCGACGGAATTCATTAAATTGAGACCGGATGAAATCGATAAGGGTTTGGATAAGGCTCTGAAAAGAATTGGCGAGTTTTCTCATGTTGATCGAAGTTATGTTTTTTTGATTGATAGAAACAAAAATATGATGAGTAACACACATGAATGGTGTTCTCCCGGTATTGAACCTCAAATGAATAGGCTCCAACATTTGCCGATTGATCAATTCCCTTGGATCATGGGAGAAATTAATGATTTAAAAACGGCGCATGTCCCACGGGTTGTTGAACTGTCTGACGAGGCTCATCAAGAAAAAAAGCAATTTCAATCGGAAGGCATTCAATCCTTGATTTGTGTCCCGATGAGATTGGGGAATTCAGCGATTGGTTTTATCGGTTTCGATTCGGTTCGTGAAGAAAAATCCTGGTCTGATGACGATATCGCCCTGCTGAAAATTTTCAGTGAAATTTTTGCAAATGCTTTACTGCGGAAGCAAACTGAGAAGGCCATTGTGCAGAGTGAAATGCGCTATCGGGATTTGGTGGATAATATCAATGATTTTATTTGGCGTATCGATGCAAACGGCATCATTAAATTTGTGAATACAGCTGTTGAACGGGTTATGGGGTATAGGCCTGAGGATTTGCATGACAAGCACATCCAGACTGTTCTGACTGAAGAAAGTTACCAAAAGGCGAAGGCATCACTTGAAAGCCACCTGCGTGGAGAATTAGACGTTCAAGTAGTGACGCTGGAATTAACTTTTCTTGGTAAAAATGGGAAAGAAATTGTTGGTGAAAGCAGAACAATGCCTATTTACAATTCAAAAGGAGAGTTAATAGAAATTGAAGGAGTGATACGCGATATAACTGACAGAAAAAAGGTGGAAAAAGCGCTGCAGGAAAGTCAACGAACTCTTTCTACTCTCATGAGTAATCTCCCCGGGATGGCATACCGCTGCCATAACGATGGAAAGTGGACAATGGAATTTGTCAGCGAAGGGTGCCTTGAACTTACCGGTTACTACACGGCCGACTTAATTCATAATCAAAAGGTGTCATACGGGAAAATTATCATTCCCGAAGACCGGCGTGGAGTATGGAATCAAGTTCAAAAAGCTGTAAAAAATAACACTTCTTTCGAAATCATTTATCGGATTAAAACGGCTGCCGGCCAAATTAAACATGTGCTAGAAAAAGGACATGCTATTCCTTCTTCAACCGATCCCCAGTTCTTTTTCCTTGAGGGCTTTATCAGTGATGTGACAGGACTTAAACGAATGGAAGAAGAGCAGGAATCTTTGCGAAGACTTTCGCAAAAATTGACGGAGCAGTTAACCTTTAAAGAAATCTGCAAAATAGCGGCAGCGGAATCGAGAAGATTGTTTGATCATGATGCTTTCTGGCTCGGTTTATATAGTGAAACCAGCAGAAATTTGGAAGAAATTTATATGGAGGATATTCCAGAAAACGGGAATGAGCCGGTGGAAGTAAAGGAGCAGCGGTCGTATAAAGTATCCTATATCGTTAAACCGCACATCATCAATCGCACAGATACGCCTAAGAAATCTCATTTTGTCCCTTTCGGGAACACATCGCGACTTTCAAACTCTTTGATGTTTGTTCCAATTCGCTGGGAAAATAAGATCATCGGGGATATTTCCGTTCAAAGTTATATGGTGAATAAATACGGTGACCGGGAGTTGAGGCTGCTGCAAATATTTGCGGATCAATGCGGAAGTGCTTTTTCAAGAGTTCGCGCGGAACAAAAGCAGGCACGATTGGAAGAACAACTGCAGCAATCCCAAAAAATGGAAGCGATTGGCCAGTTAGCCGGAGGGGTGTCTCATGATTTTAATAATCTGCTGACAGGAATAATCGGAAATTTGAATCTCGCCGAAATGAAAGCCCCTCCCGAGCTGCATAAATTTTTGATGAATGCCAAGAATGCAGCTGACCGGGCTGCCAATTTAGTCCAGCAACTTTTGGCCTTCAGCCGTAAATCCATTGTTGAACTCAAACCTGTCGATCTGAACCGGGTGGTTGATGAAGTGTCCCGTCTGGCTCAGCAAATCATTGACCGGCGGATTGAGATCGCAGTCGATTCGGATAAAAACATACCCAAAGTGTATGCCGACAGTACTCAAATCAATTCGGTACTGATGAATTTATGTATCAATGCAAGGGATGCCATTCAAGAGATTATACAAGGGTATCAATATCCGGACCGGCGGGATGACAAATTTATCATACAAATCAGAACTGGAATCAGGCAGGTACAGAAAGACGATGTGCAAATGGAATCCGTTGTTCCCGCCCAGTATGTTCATCTCAGTGTGCAGGATAACGGTATTGGAATGAATGAAGATACCCAACGCCGAATATTTGAACCGTTTTTTACTACCAAAGAAGTGGGAAAAGGAACCGGACTTGGTCTGGCCAGTGTTTATGGAATAATAACGCAGCATCAAGGCTGGATTGAGACGGATAGTGTTGTAGGGAAGGGGACAACATTTAGTATTTATTTACCCGCAAGGGAAAAAGAAAGAGGTGAAGAAAATACGAATAATATGAAAAACGTGACCAAAGGCGAAGAAACCATTTTATTCATCGATGACGAGGAATTAATCCGGAACCTTGCTCAATCCGCTCTGGAAAATTATGGGTACAGAGTGCTGCTGGCCTCAAATGGTGAACAAGCATTAAAGATTTTCAAGGATGAAAAAGAACGAATCGATTTGATTATCCTTGATCTTTCCATGCCTGAACTGTCAGGGCGTGAAGTGTTGGAGCGGATTCGAAGCATGGATAAAGAGATCAAAGTGATCGTCAGCAGCGGGTATAGTGACAGCAGTCAAATCGAACCGCTTATGCAATATGGAGTGGCTGAGTTTATTACAAAACCCTATCGTCCCGCTTATCTAGCCAATAAAATTCACGATGTGATTGATTCGAGTGAGGGATAATGTTGAAAATTTATTAAATAAGTCATCTATAAGCGGGTGTTGCCTTCAA
Source organism: uncultured bacterium (assembly GCA_964643335.1). Lineage (GTDB taxonomy): Bacteria > Hinthialibacterota > Hinthialibacteria > Hinthialibacterales > Hinthialibacteraceae > CAZXSQ01. The sequence goes on along the minus strand of CAZXSQ010000035.1, from coordinate 4,682 downwards.
AATCCCATCGAATTTAAATACAATTGTTTATGCCATCAAAAATTTAATTAGAAAAGGAGTTCGGAATGAAAATGAATTTGCGTATTTTTTCACTAATTTCTTGTTTTACTGCGATTTGTCTTGTTTGTACGTTGGGTTCAATTTGTCCTGTCCAGGCGGCGGACAATGATACGATGGAAGTGGATGTTCCGCTTGGATTACCCGCCCTGCCGGTCCCGGCGGATAATCCGATGACAAAGGCCAAAGTCGAGTTGGGTCAGATGTTGTATTTCGATACCCGTCTCAGTGAAGATCGGACTATTTCCTGCTCCACGTGTCATGATCCGAATTATGCTTATGCGGAACCGCGGGCCACGTCAGAGGGAATTGGAGGGAAAATCGGTGATCGGAACTCTCCCTCCGTGATCAACACCGCCTATTTTACTTCTATGTTCTGGGATGGAAGAGAACCTGATTTAGAACATCAAGCCGCTGGGCCGGTGGAAAATCCAATAGAGATGGGTGCAGAGATGCCAGTAGTGGCTAAAGAATTGAATTCACTGCCAGAGTATAAAAAGCGTTTTCAGGATGTATTTGGCGCTCCAGCGAGTCAAGAAACCATCACCAAAGCGATTGCCGCTTTTGAACGAACCGTCCTGTCGGGGAATTCGCCCTATGATAAATACATGAACGGGGATAAATCCGCTCTGAGCGATGAGGCAGAAGCGGGCATGAAGTTATTTAAAGGAAAAGCGCTTTGTGCCAGCTGCCATATCCCACCCTTGTTCACCGGTGGTGGTTTTTATAATGCCGGAGTGGGAGCCGATAAGGAGGAACCGGATGTGGGACGGATGAAAGTCACCGGGATTGCGGCAGATAAAGGCGCGTTTCGGGTCCCCGCTTTAAGGGAAGTGGAAAATACTGCCCCTTATATGCATGACGGTAGTATCGAAAAATTGGAGGACGCAGTTAAGTTTATGGCCGGAGGCGGGAAAAGCAATCCTAATCTTCATCCTCTGTTCAATGCCTTAAAAGCACAAACCTTTTCGGATGAAGAGATACAACAACTTATGGCTTTTCTGAAATCCTTATCCGGTGAATACCCGATTTATGAAAAGCCTGAATTGCCTTAAGCCTCAACGTCCGAACTTTTCCTTCCTTGGTTATTCCCCACCAGACCAGCCAATCAATTTGCCCCACAATCCCAACATACGTATAATATAAAATACGATAATAACCCAATGGAGGCAAATTCCATGAGCATCGAATTCGAAGTGATGGAAGGCGGAATATTAAAGTTGCTATCTCCAGAACTCCCGGCAGGCACCAAATTCACAATCGAGGACGGCGTCCATATCAATACCTCTCCCGAAGATGGAGCTATTCCACCGGAAGAAGGAAACAAAAACTGGGAATCCCTAAAAGAAGCACTGGATGAAGCCAAAAAACTCGACATCCCACGGCGTACCCATGAAGAGATTCTACATGATCTCCATGATTTCAGGGAAAGAGAATGAAGCGTGCTTATGTTGATTCTTCCGTGTGGATTACTTATGTAGAAGGAATTATTGGCTATCAGACAATAGTGGAAACACAGTTACATTCTTTCATACATAAGAATTGGCAATTATGCGTTTCCGATGCCGTAATATTGGAGGTACTTGCTAAACCAACCCAAGATAATCGACAGGATATGATTGACTCATACAATTTAATTTTCCAAAACCTGAAACACTTAAAAACATTAGAAGAAATATTTAAGAAAGCTCTCGAGGTCGCTGAAAAAGATCGCCTTAAAGGATTGGATGCCGTGCACGTAGCCTTTGCCCTTGTTCCGCTTCAGACGGAAATGGAATTTTGCTTCGTTTGAGTTAGAGTAACAAGAACGGAGGCATGATTGCAAGTTATTTATCACTACGGATACGAATTTCCGCACCCTAAAAAGCATTCCTCTCCACCGAATCAATTTAAGTCAAACTACTCATCCGTGAATCTTATTTGTTCTCACAGTCAATATAGTAATTCTTTATGATATCCGAAGGTGCCAAAGGTACGCCGGTTACCAAAAGTACGTCGGGTACCAAAGGTATGTCGAGTGTAAGGTACGTCGTGTGCCAAGGGTACGCCGTTTGTACCTTTGCAGTAATTCCTCAAGGTTGGAAGAAATTACCCCAACGGGGTTCAAAAAGATAGCCAGCGGGCAACGCCCCTGGAAAAGTGTCCCCCCCACAAAAACCCAAGTCCTGAAGGGACGTAAGAAAAACTACTTAATCCTGCTAGGCTTTCATCCCCGGCTCATGAACGAACCGAATTTCCACTCTTTTATGAAGCGCCGCCGCAATTCGGTTTAACATGGGTAAAGAGTGCCCCTCATAATCTGCGTCTTCCAGCCGGGAAATTACGGATTGGGTTGTACCTGCCAGTTCGGCAAGTTCGGCTTGCGTTAATCCCGCTTCCTGCCGTGCATTGTATATCATCTGCCCCACCACCAGGTCTGTACGCGCTTTTTCCACCCCTTCCTCAAATTCGGGATAATTTCCGTATTTTTTCCGGATAAACTCCAAAGCATCCGTTCCTTTAATATCCTTCATATCTCGAGCACTTTTTTCTGTTTGTTTATTATCGCATAAATGCGATAAAACGTCAACGCTGTTCTTCCAAATTGATAAGCCCCCTGCCACCCAGTCCAGCCAATCAATTTGCCCCACAATCCCAACATATGTATAATATAAAAATGTAATAATAAATCAACGGACTCGGTACCTTCCTACCACCGCAGTCTCGGTAACTTTAACCACTTCGTATCCTGCCTGGCTTCTAATTTCCCCCAATGTTCAAATCTCTATTTTTTAAAATTTCACACAAAATCCACCTCATTTTAAAATAATGAAAACCACTTTTCAATCTTTTAAGGTAACCTTTAGAAATTCATCTGGTGATGGATGAGATTTACTCAAAGCGCAAAAAAGCGGACAATCCGCCACGGCGGACACATCCCGCGCTTTGCCATCGAGTCAACTACACAGAATAGAGAATCAAATTTGATGATTACAGGGTGCCAAGGGTGTGCTGTTTACACCCTTGACGTAACACCGCAAGGGTACAAACGACATACCCTTGCTATCCACACTTCATCCAGCCATGTACGGTGGTTTAAAGCGATAGAATCCCAACAACTAACCTCGACCGTTGACTCAAACCTTGACTATCCAACCCACCAATGCCCCCCAATCCTAAGTGTAACTCCACACACATTCATTTTAATCATAAGGTGATAGTCAATCCACCTTATCATAATCCTTCCAAATGGTTAATTCTTCCCAACCGTTCGGGAATCCCATGCTGTCTTTTGGAATCATAGGGTATCGGTTTAAAAGATCAAAAAAGCGATAAGACCACCTACTTTGTGGAGCAATGATAGATAGACAATACCGGCAGATTGTCAATATAATGAATACACGGTTATTTGGTATTTTTTTAGAAAATCGCCATAATGGATTTTTCCTAGGATATGGTAGTTTAGGCTTTATTCCCAATTCACGGTTCCATAACCGTCCATGGTGAGCACAAATATTTCGAACAGTATTTAAAGTTAACAACCATGAGTTAAGTACGACATCCTCGATGTTGAAAAACTTTGCAACGTGCTTTTGTATATCAGAACTGACTCCGCGATACAAAGACAAAACACAACCAAATGTCATAACTTCAGTGGCCATCCAAATGGGTAAGTAATCATGATGATCACCGTATTTTTTTTAAAAGTGATTGACAAATGTTTCGCGACTGCGGAATTGTTCATCTTTAATACGTTCTAAAAAGGTGTTCAATTCAAATTGTTGCACGCCCGGTAACGTGGAAGGATCAATTGCATAACCAAAAGCATGATGTTTATGTGCATGGTGATAAGTCAATTGAGTACGTATAGCCACTTCGATACGTTCTAGCGCATCCATGACGAGAATACGAAGTTGACGATCAAATACGTATCTTTTCCAAACAGTTTCAAAGGTGAGACCTGATTTGAACGTGTTATCTGGTTGACGGAAGGGATACCAGTACCCACTCAAACGGTAGTAGCTCACTGATTGAAGCTGGCGTACTATAATATCACGATTACCTCTCATCCCCCGGGCAAGAAGTTGATCAGCTTGATCTTCAAAAGACAAAGGAGGTTTTTTATATTCCATAATCCCCCCTAAAAAAGAAAAACCCACCGAAGTAAGCATGCAAAGCAGAGGCCCGGCGGGTGTGCTGTCTATTATTATTAATGAAATTATAGCATAAGTCTATAGTTATTCCCATTTTTTCTTCAATTAATTAAGATTTTCCAATAGGTGCTGTTAGTTTCATCTTCTTTAGAATATAGTTTTAATATAATAATATCAAGTTGTTTAATCCATACAAATTGAAATGGCCGGCCTTTGTTTGTTTACTTACTGGCTAAATACTATACGGAAAAGTGTCAAGGGTGTGCCTTATACACCCTTGACGTAACACCGCAAGGGTACAAACGACATACCCTTGCCACCCACACTTCATCCACCCCCATCCAGGTCATCCTTCAATCCTGTCCATCCAGATTCAGACAAAAACAAACACCCAAAACCCACCACCTAACCACCTAACAAATCAATACTTACAACAAAAACACAACAATTGGCACATAACTTGCTATATTAAATTTCGGGCAATACATAGCG
>CAZXSQ010000034.1:0-22143 GCA_964643335.1 uncultured bacterium | reverse complement strand
AGGAGTCATCTCTTCGCGGGAATGGATAACTTTGAAGAGGTGTTTCACTTGGGCCGGGTGCCAAGGGCGAGGCCGCGAAGCGGACAGCCCTTGAACCACCTAACGCTAAACAGTCGGGTACTCCTACTTAACCAACGTACACATTTCGAATCTTCCGCTTATAGACTTGGAAGGTGATTGCACTTCGTTTTAATCCACCTTACTTTGCATTTTTACAATGTCATCTTGACTGACTTCATTATGAAGTTCTAATTTTTAAATAGTGTTTTTTTTAAGTAAATATTTTCAAAGGAGAATTCGATGTCTTTTTGGCCAAAAAAATATTTGAGCTTATTCCTGATGGCATTATTGTGTTTGTTAGGTATAACAGCACAGTCTCAAGAAGAACCAATTCGTTATGATTTTTCGGGAGAAACCCACGAAGAAAATTTTGTTTCCGTCATGGGAGCAGGTTTTGGTGAATATCCTATGGCGGATGTAACCTATGGAGAAATCCCACAAGATCACGTTTTCTCCGGTGCTACTGATGGGCATGGTGCCATAATCCAAGCCAATCCTGGAGAGGGAGTGATTTTGTCATTTCCAAATGTAATGGAGCAGCAGGCGGCTTTGGTTCGATGCACTGTGAGAACCAATCATGCCGATACGATGTTAGACATAGCGGCTGTAGGGCAAAGCCCTAATGTCTTTATATCTCAGAGTGGGCCACGAGATGGGACCTATTTTCTAAATGAATACCGTAGATTGTCCACTTTTTTCATCCCACCAACAGAAGGACTATGGCCAATAATACAAGTACTCAATCAAAGCCAATCTGATCCTATTACTGCTTATTTAGACAATTTTGAAATAATTTTGCTGGACTCAGGCCGCTTTTACAGTGGAGAGTTTCTCAATGGAGATATTGAAGAACCCTCCCTCCGTAGTGTTCATGGTTCTCAAGTCGAATACAGTGAAATCACCATTCCAATTTCGTTGCCACAAGAGGCGCAGCAGTTAAGGATGGTGTGGATTGAACCGGGAACATTTGTAATGGGCAGCCCAAGTGATGAAGAAGGACGATACGATAATGAATCACAGCACCGTGTAACCTTAACCGAAGGATTCTATATGAGTGTTTACGAAGTTACACAAGCCCAATGGGAATCGGTGGTGGGATCAAATCCTGCCAAATATCAAGGCATGAATCGTCCGGTGGAACAAATTTCCTGGAATGACTGCCAGGATTTTATCGAACAACTTGATGAACAAATTCCCGAATATACGTTTCGTTTGCCGACAGAAGCAGAATGGGAATACGCCTGTCGGGCAGACACTCAAACTCGTTATTATTGGGGAAATGATCCTGATCTTGAATTTATTGAAGATTACTGCTGGTACCAGCAAAACTCCGAAAGTCATACATATGATGTTGGACAAAAAACGCCAAACAGCTGGAGGCTTCATGACATGAGCGGTAATGTCTGGGAATGGTGCCAGGATTGGTTAAGCGATTATCCCGACTCTCATCAATATGATCCCACAGGGCCAAATAATGGGAGCAGGCGTATCATTCGAGGAGGAGGTTACACCTCTGAGAATCGAATGTGCCGCTCCGCCAATCGTACTGGCGAACCACCAGGAGACGACTCTTGGGACGACCTGGGTTTCCGCATTATTGCGAAAAGAAGTGAGAACTAAATAATGTTAGAAAGACGGGGATCCTTTTGTATAAGCTGGTGAAAGCCCTTTTATCATGGGGTAATGTTTTATGTTAAGCGTTTTTATGTCTGCTTTTTGGAATTCTGCAGTGGCAGCCAAGAGGGTTAATTCCAATCCCAATCAGCGCGCATTGATCTGAAATCAGGAAGATCCGTTCGGTCTTTCCAGATACCGGCAGCCTTGCGCAATATTACCTGCTTACGATGGAGGCTTTCTTGATTGATAAGTTGGTCGACTGCTTCTCGTATCAGCTCACTCTGTTTTTTTCCTTTAGTTTTCGCAATGGCCGCTAATTCTTCACGTTGACGCTCTGTAAGATATATCTGAGTACGTATCATAATCCACCTCATGCATTGCATTACCTTTTTGAATAAGGTAAATTCAGATTTTAGATATTATGCTATAATGCTTTTATAATAAATTATCCCCGTGTTTTTAAAAGGTTTGACTTTGACAACAAGAATTGAGTGGATGCTATGGTTCAGACAACAGAAAATCGTTACATTATAAGAAATAGTTCGATCCTGAGTGGAGAACCGATTATCAAGGGGTCACGCACTCCAGTAAGGGCGATTGCCGAAATATGGCGTCAAGGTGTCTTGCCTGAAGAGATTCCCAATCAGTTGCCCCATCTGACATTGGCACAAGTTTTTGACGCATTGAGTTACTATAGCGAGCATCAAGAAGAAATTAATGAATATATTCGACGCAATGTGATACCAGATGAGCTAATTGATCCGATGGTGAGAGATTTGTGAATCAGCTTTTCATTGAACTTTACCTTGATGAAGATGTTAATGTAAGAATAGCGGATTTGTTGAAAGCGCGAGGTTTTTCAGCAACCACAGCCCGTGAAGAAGGACAACTTGCCAAAAGCGATGAAGAACAGCTAGCCTATGCTGTAAGTAGACGTAAAACATTTATGACTCATAACCGGCACGACTTTGAAATCCTTGCACGAGATTATGTCAATGCAGGAAAAACACATTACGGTATCATCCTGGCTGTACGCCATCCTCCATACAAAGTTTTTCAGAGGCTTATGCGCATTCTTAATCATGTTACTGCCGATGAAATGCAAAATCAGGTTCGTTATATCTAATCCCTTAATAAGAGTGAGTGAAAATATGCAACACTAAACAGGCGTGACGCTATCCTATTCACTATTGAAATGGATACAAAAGCTTTCCGCCGCGGCAGAGACTAAGCGGACATCCGTTGAAATTAACGTTTTTTGCGCTAATAGTGAAAATATAGATTTCAACCAGCATGTCTTTATACGAGAGGTTTGCTTATAGCTGAATTTTTAGGGAAAACCTTCAAGCCGCTCTCCACTGCGCTTCATCTACGTTGGCACACCAAGGAACAAGAATCCACGATAGGAGATATCCTCATGAAGCGAACTATTTATTTAATCAACCTTTTCATTTTTTCATCATGCTTGTGTGCTGCTCAAGAAGCCGATATTCTCATTGATTTTTCTGGTGATACTGCAGAAGAAAATAACGTTTCGTTGATGGGGCCGGGATTTGGTTCCATTCCGCAGGCGGACGTAACTTTTGGTGATATTCCGACAGAGAATGCATTCGAAGGCGCTACTGACGGTATCGGCGCAAAGATCGAAGCCGAACCGGGGGAAGGGATTATGATTCTCGGGCCGGTGGTTGAGACTGAAAAGATTGCCTTGATCCGCTGCGCAGTACAAGTAAGCAGCACCGATGCCAATGTGGGTATAGCCACTGTTGGCCAAGGGCCGGATGAATATGTGGCCACGAACATCCCCAACAACAGCGATAGTTTTTATAATCAATACGAGAGAATATCTATTTTCTTTATTCCCCCTTCAAGCGGATTTCACCCATTGGTGTAAATCATGAACGAAGGGACGGAGCTGCCGATTACCGCATATATCGATAATTTCGAGGTTTTCCTGCTCAATCCGGATGAGTATTACAGTGCACGATTTTTGGATGGAGATGAAAATGATCCCGAAGTCATCAGTATTTCACCTACTGAACCACCAGTATATGAACAAACACCAACCCCCACCCCCACCAGCCTGCCTGCACCGACAACCACTCCAGCAACCCCACCGCAAGAGATCACTGTTGAAATCCCCAATTTACCTCCAGAAGCAAAACCTTTAGAAATGGTTTTGATCCCTGCAGGGACATTCACAATGGGCTCACCGTTTATTGAAATAGGCAGAGATTTGGATGAAGGCCCTCAACATGAAGTGACACTGACACAAAGTTTCTACATGGGAAAATATGAAGTAACCCAAATGCAGTGGCAGGCAATGATGGGATATAATCCCCATTCTTATCATGCAGGAATTAATAAACCAGTGGGTTATGTAAGCTGGTATGAATCAGTACGATTTTGTAATCGCTTAAGTAATTTGGAGGGATTACGGGAAGTATATGATGAAGATGAAAATACTTGGGAACCGAATTTCAATGCCAATGGTTTCCGGTTACCGACAGAAGCGGAATGGGAATATGCCTGCCGGGCAGGTACAACCACACGTTTTTATTGGGGGGATGATCCTAATGAAACTGAAATAGATGATTATGCATGGTATGAAGAAAATTCAAGTGTCTGGATAGATGATGGATATTGGAAAACAACTCATGAAGTTGGACAAAAATTACCAAATAATTTCGGATTATTTGATATGAGTGGAAATGTAAGTGAGTGGTGTACGGATTGGTATGATTCTGATTATTATTCACGTTCACTTGGTATTGATCCGGTGAATTTACAGGAAAATGATTATAAAGTTGTTCGGGGTGGGAGGTATAATGATGATACCGAGTTTTGCCGTTCTGCATCTCGCTCACGTGGTAGCCCAAGCGATGGGTGGTCTCATAGAGGTTTTCGTCTAGTGCTTCCTGAAACACCTTAAAATGGTTGATAAGTACTGTAAATTCCTTTTTCTACCATAACTTCACGATATCTCACAAACTCATACTAAAAACCTAATAATCGGTTGAGTTACAATTATTTAACATGATACCATCAATCTAAGCAAAATCCCCAGTAAAAAACTAAGAATCCTCCCCACATAAAAAAAATATCTTGTATGAAGCTTTTATCCTACCATACCCGATTTAAATTTATTCGAATAATGGATATTAATACTTTATATCATTAAGGAAACAGGAAGAGATCATGGTTTATAACTTAATTTTTCTTACGTTTTTAATGGCCCAGCCTTCACAATCGTATTTAGATGTGGATTTGAATGAGAACGGACGAATTGATGCCGACGAGTATAAACTTGTCACGGATTTGTTCTTGGCTGATGGCTACCGATTCGATGAAAACGGAAATCCTGTCCCTCAGCAAGTGTCCAAAGAAATTAAAGAGGAAACGGTTAATCTACCCGGTGATATTCCATTAGATTTACTGCGAATACCTGCTGGGTCTTTTTTGATGGGTGAATGGTCCTTGGATGGGTATAACAATCGAGTTGACTTTGAACCGGTCAAAGTTGTTATCAGCCAGGATTTTTATATTGGTCAGTTTGAAGTTACGCAAGAGCAGTTTCAAGCGCTTATGGATTATAATCCATCCCTTACTGAAGGAAGCCAATATCCTGTAGAAAGTATTTCTTGGCTTGACGGGCAGGCTTTTATTGACCGGTTAAATGGGGTAATCGAAGGAGGAGGCTTTCGTTATCCAACCAATGCTGAATGGGAATATGCCTGCCGTGCCGGTACGACTACCACTTATTATTGGGGAGATGATCCCAGTCTTGTTGAAGACCATGAATGGGTGGACATAAACAGCCAATACAATACTTTACCCGTTGGACTGCTCGAGCCGAATCCCTGGGGGCTTTATGATATTCAAGGGAATGTATGTGAATTTGTTATGGATGGAGTAGCATTTGTCCATGCCTCATTGCATAACGTTTCAATGCTTTCGGGGACATTACTTATAGATCCAATTGGCGAATTAAGCCATGAGTCGGGTTATATAAGAGGGGGAAGTATTCACGCACCTTCCGAATATTATAGATCTTTTTTTGATTCCGGCTTCATTTCACCTTCAATATTTGCTTTTGGAAAATCCTTCATCGGATTTCGCATTGCACGGGATGTGGTGACTACTCCACCTATAGGAATTAACCAGTGGATGGTTTTTTGACGTGCAAACCTTATTACCATATTACCATTGGAATAGGAGAAAGTTTTATGTTTCGATTTTACCTAATGAGCAGCATCAGTATCTTTTTTGTTTTAGTTCAGTTATCTTGGAGCGGCAATTTAACCATTACTACTTGGAATGTAAGGGGATACCCAGAGACAAGAGAGGAATATCGTCCTTGGTTTAGCGAGCAATTGAATGAACTGGATCCGGATGTTGTCTGCCTGCAAGAAATAGCGAACAATGAGAGAGTTAATAGATTCGTGGAAGAGGAGGGATTTGAGAAAGTTGCATTCAGAAATACCAGCGATGGACAAGACAACGCCATTTTCGCTGAAGAATACATTCATCTGGAAAACATATCAAATCCGAAAGGTTTCAAACATCTGCCACAAGCGGCCTATGTCTATTTCCAGGAATTTGATGCGGTTATCATTACTGTTCATTTAACCTATACAGATGTTGAGCAACGCGAAAGGGAGAAAGAAGAACTGAAAGAATTGGTTCCGGAAATGCTTAATGTGGACAAAGACGTAATTATTTGTGGAGATTTCAATTTAGCGGAATACGAAATAAAACAGTTGGCAGATGAGATCGGTCTTAATGTGATGATACCACCTGGGCAAGAAGGAGTTGATACAACTTTTGGAACACATGGCAACTGCTATGATCATTTTCTCATATCAAACGATTTGCTCAATGAGGAAGCCATCGATTCACAAATCATTGTATTCAATGAAGAAGAAATCGAAAGCGCACAAATCATTTCTGACCACAGGCCGGTTGCAGCCGAATTCAAATACGATGATCACTTTCGTGATCGGGAAAGTTCAATACAAATGTGGAGTGTGTTAAAAAAATAAAAACACAGACGTGAACGCCTGCCATACCCACGTCTAACACAGACGAAAACCCAGGTGCCAAGGGCAATCTGCCGCTACGGACGCCAAGCGGACAGCCCTTGAAGCACATCCAATATCCAAATCCACAAATATTCATTTCTCCCACCGAAAGAATTATACTGGCATATAATTTGGAATATGGAGGCGTGTCCTCTTATACCGATTACTTCATGAATAAAAGGTAACACGATGAATACTCTAAAAAGATTTATCACGCTATCCCTGCTTACCTGTTTGGGACTTATCTCTGCTCACGCATCCTCGGTAACTCTGTTCGTCGATCAATTCATCCCACAAACTCTTTTTGCTGTGCAAGAAATTCGAGATGCACTGGAAACTAAAGGTTATGATTTTTCGACCGCCGCTCTTGATCAGCTTCAAACAGATGTCCCCAATCATCGCATCGTTCTGGTTAAAGAGTCAAATGAGCAGGTGCTGATAAAAATGGGGCAGCAGCGTCGGACACTCCAACCTAATGTTATGTATGGAAGCGATAAGTAAGATTAAATGTAGAACCCCATGTTTGAATTCCAATTGAATTAAATTTATTGACTGACAAGAATATACTCCATAAACTAAGGAAATAACTAAATTTGCTGGATTATAGGGAAACATGTGAACGTATTCGATGAATTCAAGAAGTTGACATTGGAATTGGAGAAACAAGAGGTGAAATATGCCCTTATTGGTGGGGTGGCAATGGCATTTTACACAGAGCCACGATTTACCAGGGACATTGACATTCTTGTTGATTTTGATGATTTCGAAAAGCTGAAAGGCATTCTGGAGCAGGATGGGTATTTCGAATCCGCATCACCATGGACATTCCAGAAAGTAGTTATCGAACTTCACCGTTTTTTGAAGGTCGATTCAAAAGATGAAATGATGATCGATATTCTTGTAGCTAAAGAGGAACAGATCAGAAAAATAATCCAAAATGCTATTGAAGCGGAATCCGGAGAAGGAAGAGTCATGCTTGCGAATAAAAAAGATCTGATCTGGCTAAAAAAGATAAGGAATTCGAAGCAGGATCAGGCTGATATAGAGAAGTTAGAAAATGAAAAAATTTGATAAGATACTCAAAAAGCTCAGTGAACTTTATGAGTTCAATCGAAAAATCAAAACATACAAGTTGAAGAAAAAGGAATCACGAAACAGGAACTTGCAGAACAAACAACTCTTTCCGAAGATTTGATTCAAAACATGATTGACGGAACAGCCGATATCAATCCTCATATCGCAGTTCAATTTGAACGGTGTCTCGGTGTTCCTGCAGGATTTTGGGAAAAAATGGCAACAGCTTTATGACGAATGTAATATACGTGGGGAGAAACGAAAGGTTTCTGGGGACTAATAGATTTTTGCCCGTAAATTCCAAAGAAATGGTCTCCATATACGGGCAAAAAGAATGAAAGTCTTAATCGACAGCAAATAAAAATTGATTCATGATATTTCACGACATCTTGTTTCTCAGATATACCGGCCCAAGGAGACCTGCGGGGAGTGGGTCTTTGTTTTTGCAGCGGTTGTGCCAGAGTTGGGCTGTGGGGGTGTTTTTCATCGAGCGGGTTTTGTTATACAAGAGGGTGGATACTTTTATTTTCAGATGATTTTCTCCATCAGGCAGAGCGCCGCTGACATCCAGCCGCCGCTGTCCCCACCATTGCACGCCTAGATGGTAATCATTTAGCCAAACCTCGGCCGTTTCATGGACTCTTCCCAAATCGAGGAGTGCCGGTTGATTGGATATTCGAAACCGCATTTCTGTAAACTGTTGGTAAAAAAATAGGTTAGGCAGACAGGTCTATCTGATGTCATTAATCTTAGAATTCTTACGTTCTTTCAGGGGTGTCTGGAGGAAAGCAGGTGTTTTGTCACTACTTTTGTGATGTGCCAGGAATCCAGGATTGGTTTCCAGGTGGATTTTTGTTGAGCTTCAGGAGTATAAATGCACCGGATGTCCACTTCGTTGATTTTCATTTCTAGTTTTTTGGCCAGTAGAACCATTTCGGTTTCCAGGGCGAACCTGGATGTAGAAAAATGTGGTAGAAGGGTTTTCACTGCTTCTCGGGTCAAAAAGCGGTAGCCGGATTGGAAATCTTTAATTTTGCATTGGGTGATTAGAGAAATCAGCAGAGAACTGAGCGTATTCGCCCACCTTCGGTGAAGGGGTATCAATGAATTTTGAAAATTTCTGCGGCCTATGATCAAATCGGCCCGTGTTTCCTTATAACAATTAATAAATAAAGGTAGATCATTGGGATCGTGCTGCCCGTCGCTGTCCATTGTGACGACGGCCAGCCAATCCGATTTGTCCAGAAGATAGCGGAATCCCTCTACTAAGGCTGTTCCTTTGCCTTGGTTAACTTGCCAACCAATGGTTTCAGCAGGACACTGTTGTAGATAGTTTGCCGTGTCGTCCGTGCTTCCATCATTTACCGTGACGATATTGTGTGTGTAGCGGCGGCATTGTTCGACCACCTGAATCACAGAAGCGCCGCAATTGTAGCACGGGATCAATATGGCCGGAGTTATGTCATTTTCAGTATGAATATTCACCATATTATTATAATAGATTCAAAAGCTTTCCAGTTTCAAATAAAAACAAGGTTTTTGGCGTTTAATTTTGATTGAATTAAGGGAAAATATATTAAAGTTCAAATACAGTCGAATGAATAATTTGCGTAACAGACAGAAAAATTAAATTTTCTTGGGAATTATCTATTGACAAGTCAGGAGATATGCGTTATATTACATTGTTTAGGATATAGTTGCGCAAACTAAAAACCGTGATTCTGGGCCTTTCCATCCACTTTAGACGTATGAATAAAATAATGCACATCCACTTGCGGAGAGCTTTATTGAGCTCACCAGGAGATCTTATTGTCTTCATTTTTATCTTACACCACTATTATCCAACTCTTCTAGTCTTTTATTCCACTGGATAGGAGATTAATGGGAAACCTATGGATTTGTTCGCCCTTTGGGATTTGAAAAGAAGAGGAAAATCATCACAACTTTAATAGCCAAGCGAAAAAGAACTCGGTGAGAACGACCCGGATGAGGGATATCGTTGTTAAAGATGACTATTCACGAAAATGATTGAATTAAGGAGATTGCTATGACGAATCAATCTGCTCAATGTCCATGGCGGGAGCGTAAGAACTTTGCTCAAATTCAGGCCGTGATCGACATGCCGGATCTTATTGAAACGCAGCAGAATTCTTATGCGACATTTCTCCAACAAGATGAACTGCCTGACCGCAGAGATCTGGTGGGACTGCAACAGGCATTCGATTCAATTTTCCCGATTAAAGGGAGAGACGGCTCAACACTCGAATTTGTCAACTACACTTTGGGCCGGCCAAAATACAATGTGACCGAATGTATCGAGCGTGGAATGACGTTTGCGTCTCCATTGCGAATTAAGGTTCGTCTGGTTGTACGAGGCGGCGGTTCAAGTTCCAGCAAAGAGAAAGACAAAGACAAGGGAGAGGTTGCGGAGATAATCGATATACGGGAAGAGGATATTTTCCTTGGGGAAATTCCTCTGATGACTCCGCAAGGGACTTTCATTATCAATGGTGCGGAGCGGGTGGTCGTCAGTCAGCTACACCGGTCTCCTGGAGTAACATTCAATGTGGAGGCGCACCACAGCGGACAAAGTTTGATCCAAGGCAGTGTCATACCGAATCGGGGGGCCTGGCTGGAATTTGAGAACGATTTGAATGATGTTCTCTCTGTAATTATTGATCGGCGAAGGAAACTGCCTGCGACAGTTTTGCTGCGCTCTTTCGGATACTCCAGCGATGAAGAAATTATGGACCTCTTCATCGAGCACAAGCAGATCAAAGTCACCGCGAAGACCAAACCGAGTTTAATCGGACGGATTGTCAGCCGGGATATTGTGGACCCCGATACCAGTGTGCCTGTCATCGAAGCGGGGACAGAGATTACCGAGGCCATTTTCGATAAACTCGTGGAGTTCAAGATCGATACGTTGTCTGTGGTGGAGGGGAATGAGCGGGATTACAGTGTGGTTCGAAATACCTTATTAAAGGATAACACCAATGATCGCGATTCTGCGTTGTCGGAAATCTATCAAACCCTGCGTCCCGGTGAACCACCGGCGCTGAAAAACGCCCAAACCCTTTTTGAAAACCTATTTTTACGTCCAAGGCGGTATGATCTTTCCCGTGTTGGGCGGTACCGAATGAATAAAAAACTGGGAATCAATATTGATATCGAGAATGTGACCTTAACCCCGGATGATATCGTTGCCGTAATCAAATATGTATTGAAATTGAATCATGGTGAGGGCACATCGGATGATATCGATCATCTGGGAAACCGCCGGGTTCGAACCATCGGTGAACTGCTGGAAAACCAAATCCGGGCCGGATTGACCCGAATGGAACGGACTATCCGGGAAAAGATGGGGATTTTGGACCTCGAAAATGTCATGCCCCGTAACTTGATCAATGCGAAGCCGGTGACGACGGCTGTCGCCGATTTCTTTGGACGAAGTCAGTTATCCCAGTTCCTCGATCAGGTCAATCCCTTATCTGAATTGACGCATAAAAGGCGGCTTTCGGCTTTGGGACCAGGTGGATTGAACCGTGAGCGTGCGGGATTCGAAGTACGCGACGTGCATCACACCCATTATGGCCGCATCTGCCCTATTGAAACGCCGGAAGGACCGAATATCGGTTTGATTTCCAGTTTATCCACATATGCGCGGGTGAATGAATTCGGTTTTATTGAAACACCTTACCGTATTGTGAAAAACGGAACGGTAACTAGAAATATTGAGTTCCTCTCGGCGGATGATGAAGATAACTGCATTATTGCTCAGGCGAATGCTCCGATCGATTCGAAAGGCCGATTCGAAAGGGACCTGGTTTTGTCAAGATATCGTGGAAATTTCCCTCGAGTTGAACCGGATCAGGTTAATTTTATGGACGTTGCGCCGATTCAGCTGGTTTCCATTTCCGCAGCGTTGATTCCATTTCTGGAGCATGATGACGCCAACAGGGCTTTGATGGGCTCCAACATGCAGCGGCAAGCCGTGCCGTTGATGCGGACGGAAGCTCCGCTGGTCGGAACGGGGGTGGAGTACAAAGCGGCCAAGGATTCCGGTGTTGTGGTTATTGCTAAACGTCCTGGCACTGTGGAATATGTATCCGCTCAAAAAATCGTGATTCGTCCAGATAAACCTTATACAGAAAAGGATGTAGATGTTTACGAACTGCAGAAATTTGTCCGGTCCAATCAAAATACATGCATGAACCAGAAGCCGATCGTGCGTATTGGTGACCATGTCAAGCAGGGTTGGGCAATTGCTGACGGTCCCGCGACCGATAGAGGAGAATTGGCACTGGGAAGAAATGTGCTGGTAGCCTTCATGTCATGGGAAGGAGCCAATTTCGAGGACGCGATTGTTGTTAGTGAACGTTTGATAAAGGATGACGTCTTTACCAGTGTTCATATCGAAGAGTTCAAAGTCGAAGCCCGTGATACAAAACTGGGAGAAGAAGAACTCACCCGCGATATTCCGAACGTTGGGGAAGAGGCGCTTAAGAATTTGGACGATATGGGAATTATTCGTATCGGTGCTCCAGTAAGGCCGGGTGATATTCTCGTGGGGAAAATTTCGCCAAAAGGTAAAGTACAGACATCCAATGTCGAAAAATTGCTGCGGGCAATATTTGGAAAACGGGCGGAGGATGTTAAAGATATCTCTCTAAAAGCTCCTCCCGGCACAGAAGGAACCGTCGTAGATGTAAAAGTATTTTCACGCAAAATGCGTGGTGGGCGAAGCCGCAATGAAGACGAGCGTGCAATTAAGCGGATGCTTTCAGATAGAGAGAAGAAGCTGAAAGAGTTGAAGGAAGAATGGATTGAGCGGATCGAAAGAACGTTAATTGGAATGGAACTGCCCGGCGATATCCTGAATCCGACAACGGGAGAGGTTCTTTTCTCCGAAGGTAAAAAAATCAGTAAAAACGACATCAATAAACTGGGCGATGTGGATATGACCGAATTGAGCATCGTGGATGATCCGGTTTTGGATAGAATACGGATGGAGTATCAGCGGGACATCGAGGATGTCCAACAGCAGTATGAAAAGCAGGTTGAATACATCAAAACCGGCGACAATCTGCCTCCGGGTGTTTTGAAGATGGTCAAGGTCTATGTGGCCAAGAAGAAACTCCTGTCTATAGGAGATAAGATGGCAGGCCGCCATGGGAATAAGGGAGTTGTCGCTCGAATCGTCCCGGTAGAAGATATGCCGTATCTGGAGGATGGAACCCCAGTGGATATCATTCTGAATCCATTGGGTGTGCCTTCCCGTATGAACGTCGGACAGGTTTTTGAGACCCATTTAGGGTGGGCGATTCATAAACTGAATATGCCTATTTCGACCAGTGTATTTGACGGTGCGAGAGAATCGGACGTCAAAGAATTGCTTCAAAAGGCGAATATGCCTGAAAGTGGAAAAACCGTCGTGTATGACGGACGAGTCGGAGAGCCGTTCGCCGAACCGATCACGGTGGGTTATATTTACATGTTAAAACTCAATCACCTGGTCGATGATAAGATCCACGCGCGATCCATTGGGCCTTATTCATTGGTAACTCAGCAGCCGCTGGGTGGTAAGGCTCAGTTTGGCGGCCAGCGTCTGGGAGAGATGGAAGTCTGGGCGCTAGAAGCCTATGGTGCAGCGCATACGCTTCAGGAACTGCTGACAGTCAAATCTGACGACATTGTGGGTAGAAACCGGATTTATGAAGCGATTGTCAAGGGAGAAAACGCTCGGGCTCCCGGACTTCCCGAGTCGTTCTATGTCCTTATCAAAGAACTCCAGAGTTTGGGGCTGGGAATCGAATTAGTTGAGGACACGGAAGAAGGAGAAGAAAAAGGCGGCGAAGCAGCCGAGGAACCCCAAAAAAAAGAAGAGACATTGGTAGAGGCTGGTCAATAAAACAGTCCATTCCATAAAAACTGTACGGTAGGAACCCGAAACCAGGAGCGGAGTTATGTGGAAATCACTTCAAACACCGGCAGCGAAGCGAAGAGAAGACGAAGTACGCGATATTAACCGAGTGCGTTCCATTAAAATTACTTTGGCTTCCCCTGACCAGATACGAAGCTGGTCTTATGGTGAAGTTAAAAATCCGGAGACCATAGACTATAAAACATATAAACCCAAGACAGACGGATTGTTTTGTGAAAGGATTTTTGGTCCGACGCGGGATTATGAATGCGCCTGTGGCAAGTTTAAAGGGATTAAGCATCGCGGCGTGGTTTGTGACCGCTGTGGGGTGGAATTAACCCAGTCCAAAGTGCGCAGAAGCCGGTTGGGCAACATTGAGTTGGAAATGCCGGTCGCCCATATCTGGTTTTCCAAAGGCGTCCCCAGCCGAATGGCTATTCTGTTGGATGTATCGATAAAAGCGCTGGAACGGGTTTTGTATTATGAGGAATATATTGTTCTCGACCCGGGATCGACCGGTTTGAATTACCTCGATATTATTTCTGAGCGTGAGTATGCGCGTTTGCGGGAGGAGTATGGTTCCGATTTCCGTGTAGGGATGGGGGGTGAAGCGATCAAGGAAGTCCTGATGAATATGGATATGGAAACCTTGGCTTCAGAACTACGCACCACGATCAGAGAAGGACGATCCAAGCAAAAAGTCAAACGGTGTATCAAACGGCTTAAGGTTGTAGAGGATTTTCGAAAGAGCAGCAACCTGGCGGAGTGGATGATTTTAGAAACGCTGCCGGTTATTCCACCCGATCTCCGTCCATTGGTTCCATTGGATGGCGGCCGGTTTGCCACCTCGGATTTGAATGACCTTTATCGGCGTGTTATCAACCGGAATAACCGTTTACGGCGTCTTAAAGAAGTTCGTGCTCCGGAAGTCATTATCCGAAACGAAAAACGGATGCTTCAGGAAGCGGTGGATGCCCTTTTGGATAACGGAAGACGAGGACGCCCCGTCAAAGGTTCCAACAACCGTCCACTCAAATCCTTGAGCGACATGCTGAAAGGAAAGCAAGGCCGCTTCCGGCAGAATCTTCTTGGGAAACGCGTCGATTATTCCGGCCGTTCCGTCATCGTTTGCGGTCCCGATTTGCATTTCAATGAATGCGGGTTGCCGAAACAGATGGCATTGGAGCTTTTTGAGCCTTTTATTATTCGGCGTTTGGAAGAATTGGATGAAGTCACCACTATCCGTAGTGCTAAGCGCAAGATAGAGCGTGGTGATCCGGAAGTGTTTGACGTATTGGAAGAAGTGATTAGAGACCATCCGGTTCTATTGAATCGGGCGCCGACTTTGCACCGAATGGGAATCCAGGCTTTTCAACCCAAACTGGTGGAAGGTAAAGCCATCCGACTGCATCCCTTCGCCTGCACCGCTTTCAATGCGGACTTTGACGGAGACCAGATGGCGGTTCATGTTCCGCTTTCAGCCGAAGCGCAGTCGGAATGCACTGATTTGATGCTCGCCACCCACAATATTCTCAGTCCGGCTGACGGGAAACCGATTGCTACTCCCAGCCAGGACATTGTTTTGGGCTGTTATTATCTGACCAAAACACGTAAACCTATAAACGGCAGCGAAGCTCGCCGTTTTACAGATGAACGGGAAGCCTTCGTTGCTTTTGACAATGATTCAATCGGCCTTCAGGATGAGATCGAAGTCCGGATTCAAGGAACTCGTCTTAGAACCACAGTCGGCCGTATCCTGTTTAATGACATCATGCCGGAAAAACTGCGGTATACCAATCAGGTGATGAACAAGAAATCGTTATCCGCTCTTGTTCTTTCCTGTTATAAACATTATGGCAAAGAAAGAACCGCTGAATTTTTGGATGAATTGAAACGAGTTGGATATCATTACGCCAAATTAGGTGGAGTCTCCATTGGATTGGACGATATGATCGTGCCCAAACGCAAAGGCGACTTGCTTAAGCAATCCAGGAAAGATGTCCATCTGGTCATCGACCAGTTTGAAAAAGGCGCTATTACTGATATTGAACGATATAACAAGGTCATCGACCGCTGGATTCATACGACGGAATCCGTTGCCGAAGAGATGATGAATGAATTGGAGAAGGATAATCAAGGATTTAATCCTATTTTCATCATGGCCGATTCCGGTGCTCGCGGTTCCAAACAGCAGATTCGTCAGTTAGCCGGAATGCGTGGATTGATGTCCAAGCCGATGAAGAAGTTAACCGGTGGTATAGGCGAGATCATCGAATCGCCTATCGAGTCAAACTTCAAAGAAGGTTTGACTGTGTTGGAGTACTTCATTTCGACGCACGGTGCAAGAAAAGGACTGGCGGATACCGCTCTGAAGACAGCCGAAGCGGGATATTTAACCCGCCGTTTGGTTGATGTGGCTCAAGATGTAATCATTACTGAAGATGACTGCGGTACTCTTGCAGGACTTGATGTCTCTTCTATTAAGGAAGGCGATCAAATTATCGAGTCTATGGAAGACCGTGTGTTAGGGCGTGTTGCCGCCGAAGACATCGTAAATCCGCTTACCAACAATATTATTGTGAATCGGGGTGATGAAATCGATGAAAATTCAGCTTCAGCGATAGGCCGATGTGGAATCGACAAGATTTATATCCGTTCCGTTGTCGCCTGTGAATCGCCCCGCGGTGTGTGTGCCAAATGTTACGGGCGTGATCTCTCACAGGGCGCGGTGGTGAATATCGGTGAGGCGGTCGGTGTGATTGCCGCTCAATCCATTGGTGAACCCGGTACGCAGCTTACGCTTCGAACATTCCACATTGGTGGAACGACCAGCCGAATCCTGGAAGAACCCGAACTTAGAATCCGGCGAAATGACGATGGAGCGGGGGGACTACGAGATGGCGAGAGCGGCATAGTGAAATATATCAACCTTCGTCTGGTTACCAACCGAGAGGGTGAACTGGTTTCCGTGAATTCTGTGGGTCGGCCATTTCTGGTGCGTTCTTCCATTACCTGTCCGGACTTGGGAGGTAAAAGTGAACCGATAGTGAGATACGACCACCTAGAAGTCTTAAAAAGCGGTACAAAGTATTACGTTCTGCGGGGAGGAGGGTCCATTATTCTCCGCAACACCCGCGGGCGTGAATTAGCTAGATTTCCATATATCCCTTCTGGGGCCGTTATAAATATTGCTGATGGTGAACGTTGTGTGGCTGGTGACACCATTGCCTCCTGGACACCTCTCAAAGTACCTCTTTTGGCGCGGAATGAAGGAAAAGTCTCTTTCAAGAACTTTTCAAGTAAAGACCTGGTGCATGATGGGGATTTAAAGGTTATTCCGTCTCACCTTACTCAGGCGGAGGTCGCCGTGGCGAAAGGGGCCGAGCAAGAAATCTATTCACTTCAACCAGGACACTGTTTGAGTGTAAGCGATGGACAAACAGTCAAGATTGGTGATTTCATCGCATACCATAAAACCCCGACGATTGCCAAGACTGAAGGCAAAGTGCGTTATCAAGATATATTGGACGGTGTCACCGTAAGGCGAGTGCTTGATCCAATCACCAACAATCTTAAATCGGTCATTACAGAATTTGCCGGTGGTAAAATCCCCCGAATTTATGTTGTGGACCGCAATGAAGAGGTCATCGAAGAACATACCTTGCCGCCGGGTTCCATACTGAATGTTGAAGATGGAGCGGATGTGCTGGGTGGCATGATCCTAGCTCATACCGACCAGGTGGTCGAGCAATTCAAACAGGTGGGAACCGGAATTCCTCTGGGGGCGATCATTTTGGTTCCGGATGGAGAAGAGATTCAACGTCAAGGAGAGCGGATGTTTATCTCGGGTACCAAAGAACCGGCCAATATTATCGCACGCTGGGACCCATATTTCAAAGCGGAAATCGCTTCGATGGAAGGGAAATGCCGATTCGATCAGATTATCGAAGGCGTGACCATGCGGCATCAACGTCCGGAAGGCGGGGCTGGTTCTCAGATGATCGTCATGGAACACAGAGAGGATAAACACCCGTCCATAATCATTCAGCATCGGGGGAAAGAACCGGAGTACCATCCTCTACCCACCGGTGCGCATATCGTGGTAAATGATGGAGACGAGATACGTCCGGGAGATGTTCTCGCTAAAATTCCGAAAGAGACCTTTAAGTCTCGTGACGTGACCGGTGGATTACCCCGGGTTGAAGAAATTTTTGAGGCACGGCGGCCAAAACCGCGGGATCTTGCCATTATTACTAAGATCGACGGCTGGGTTCGTTTGCCGAAACCCGAAGAAATCGACGAGGAAATCGAGAGCAAACTTGAAAAGAAGCGAAAACGGGGAACTCGTTTGATTTTGATCAACGATAAAGAGGGCGAAATACTGGCTGCCCATGAAATCGATGTTGGTAAGCACTTGATTGTTAGTGACGGAGACTGGGTTTCTACCGGAGACAAACTGGTTGATGGATCCATCGACCCGCATGAATTTCTTGATGTGATGGGCGAACGGGCGACGCAGCAATATCTGCTGAATGAAGTCCAGGAAGTTTACAGGCTTCAAGGAGTTAGTATAAACGATAAACATATTGAAATCATTGTACGACAGATGATGCGGAAAGTCACAATCACTGACTCTGGTGACACTTCTTTCCTCCAAGATGATGATGTAGATCGTTTCACTGTACATCAAGAGAACGAACGTGTTAGCCACCAGGGAGGTAAACCGGCCCAATTCAAACCAAGATTGCTTGGGATAACCAAAGCTTCTTTGGGAACGGAGTCCTTTATTTCGGCAGCTTCTTTCCAAGAAACTACTCGGGTGTTAACTCAGGCGGCTATTGGTGGCCGATCTGATCATCTGTTAGGTTTGAAGGAAAATGTTATCATGGGGCATTTGATTCCAGCGGGGACGGGCTGGAAATATCATGAAAAATACTACCGAATGATTATGGAGCGACAAGAGGAAACCGTATCGGTATAATATGCGTGACGAAACAGGGAAAAAGTGAAAAATACTGAAACCAGGGTTGACGTAACATCTTGAAGGGTATAGAATTTGCGTCTTGTGTGTGAAAGAAATGGGATCATTGAGTCCCGCGATTAAAAAGGATGCCTTTCTGTGAAGCGAGGCATCCTAAATTTCGCTTACTCATTGAAAGAACTAATTTTAAGGACAACGACTTTATAAGGAAAAAGAAAGAGTTATGCCGACGATTAATCAGTTGATTAAAAAAGGGAGAAAGTCAAAAAAGAAGAAAACGAAATCTCCTGCTATTCAAGGCTGCCCCCAAAGACGGGGAGTTTGTACCAGGGTTTGGACGATGAGTCCCAAAAAGCCGAATTCAGCCTTACGGAAAGTGGCTCGTGTTCGGCTGACTAATGGCATTGAAGTGAATGCTTACATTCCTGGTGAAGGACATAACCTGCAGGAACACTCGATTGTGTTGGTTCGCGGTGGCCGGGTTAAAGATTTACCCAGTGTCCGTTATCACGTGATACGAGGTGTTCTTGAATCCATGGGAGTGGAGAAACGCCGGCGTGGACGTTCCAAATACGGCACAAAAAGACCGAAAGAATAAATTAGCAGATTGTATTAATATAGAGGACTCCTCATTATGGGTAGAAAAACAAAAGCGATTCGTAGAATTATTATTCCAGACCCTGTATTCCACAGTGGTTTGGTGACTAAATTTATCAATTGTCTCACATTGAAGGGTGAAAAATCAATCGCTGAAAAGATATTTTATGGTGCATTAAACGAAATCGAGTCTAAGACCAAACAAGAGCCACTTTCGTTGTTTCAATCAGCGGTTGAAAATGTCAAGCCAGCACTTGAAGTTCGCTCACGCCGTGTGGGTGGTGCCACTTATCAGGTACCGGTTGAAGTCCGGCATGAAAGACAGCAAACCTTGGCCATACGTTGGTTGATCAATTCATCTCGTGCACGGAATGAACGGGGGATGGTCAATAAATTGGCGAATGAACTGATTGACGCTGCAAATAATCAAGGCTCCGCTATAAAGAAAAAATTAGATACCCATCGAATGGCAGAGGCGAATAAGGCCTTTGCTCATTACCGTTGGTGATCTGTCCTGCTTAATACATTTGTTAAGAAATCGGTCCTTTTATGGACCGAATTGTTTGAAAAGAGAATATCCGTTTTTAGATATAGAGATCATGGTTACTGTGAGTGCGAATAAAAATTCGTTGGCTGTTGTGCGCAATATCGGTATCGCCGCCCATATTGATGCGGGGAAAACTACGACTACCGAGCGTATCCTGTATTACACCGGACGCACCCATAAAATTGGGGAAGTGCACGACGGGGCTGCGGAAATGGATTGGATGGAACAAGAAAAAGAACGTGGTATCACCATCACATCCGCCGCAACCTATTGCAACTGGAAAAATATACAAATCAATATTATCGATACACCGGGGCATGTGGATTTTACGATTGAGGTCGAACGTTCGTTGAGAGTGTTGGATGGATGCGTAGTGGTATTTTGTGCCGTCGGTGGTGTTGAACCGCAATCGGAAACCGTATGGCGGCAGGCCGATCGTTACCGAATCCCACGCGTCGCTTTCGTGAATAAAATGGATCGTGTCGGAGCCGATTTAAACCGCGTGTTAATTCAGCTGCGTGACCGGTTAGGTTCCACACCGCTTCCTATTCATATTCCAATTGGTGTGGAATCCTCCTTTTGCGGAGTGGTTGATTTAATCGATATGAAGGCCCGTATCTGGGAAGAAGGGGCAGACGATTACGGTACTACTTTTATCGATACGGATATTCCGGAAAACCTAACGGAAGACGCCCACGAGGCGCGTGAAAGACTGCTTGAGTCGCTTGCGGATATCAATGACAACATTCTGGCTAAGTTTCTTGAAGGAGAGTACATCGATCCGCAGGAAATACGTGAGGCGATTCGAAAAGGAACTTTGCAAAGCAAGGTGGTTCCGGTCTTATGCGGTTCAGCCTTGAAAAATAAGGGAATCCAATTGCTGCTGGATTCGGTTGTGGATTATCTACCTTCTCCACTTGATGTGCCGCCAGTAACTGGATATAACCCGGAAACCAACCAAGAAGAAACGCGTGAACCGTCTGACAAACAACCCTTTTCAGCATTGGCTTTCAAACTTATGAGTGATCCTCATGGCCGGTTGACATTTTTTAGAGTGTATTCCGGTGTCATGAATGCCGGTGATACGGTTTATAATGCGACCAAGGGGAAGAAAGAAAAAGTCAACCGCTTGTTGAGGATGCACGCCAATAAGCGGGAAGAGATAAAACAAGTACGTCCAGGTGATATTGCCTGTGCTCTGGGGCTTAACAGAACAGCAACAGGAGATACACTTTGTGAGTTGGGGAAACCGATCCTGTTAGAGAGCATGAACCTACCGGAATCTGTGATTTCGGTTGCGATTGAACCAAAAACGGTCGTTGATCAGGATAAACTGTTTCAATGTTTATCACGAATGGAGGATGAAGACCCGACATTCCATGTTAAAACGGATGAAGAAACTGGTCAGACCATTATTTCTGGGATGGGAGAACTCCATTTAGAGATTATTGTAGACCGCATTTTGCGGGAATACGGGGTCAGAGCCAATGTAGGCAAACCCCAGGTTGCTTATCGGGAAACGATCAAAACGGCAACCGAATATGAAGAAAAGTACATGCGTCAGCATGCCGGGAAAGATCATTATGCACATGTTAAACTCAAGGTTTATCCTTGTGAAAGCGGATCGGGCTTTGAGTTTATCAATGAAGTCGGCAATGAAATAATCCCCAAAGAATTTATACCCCCGATTCAAGAAGGTGTTCAAGAAAATTTGACCAGCGGTGTTCTTTTGGGATATCCCATTTTAGACGTGGGAGCTCGTTTAGCCGGTGGTTCTTACCACCAGACAGACTCTTCTGAACTGGCTTTTAAAATTGCGGCTTCAATTTGTTTTCGTGAAGCGATTGAACAAGCGAATCCAGTCTTGCTTGAACCCATTATGTCTATTGAAATCGTTACGCCTGAAGAATTTTTAGGCGATATACTAGGCAATCTCAATTCACGCCGCGGCCGAAGTTCGGGAGTGGATGACAGGGGCGTCACTAAAATAATAAAAGGTCAAGTCCCCTTGTCAGAAATGTTTGGATACGCAACAAGCTTAAGATCCTTATCTCAAGGACGTGCGACATACAGTATGGAACTTTCTCACTATGAAGAAGTTCCAAGTGAAATTCAAGAACGGCTTGTTGGTGGCATTTTAGGACATTCAGTCACGACGGTATAAAGAAACGCTTCTTATTATCACTATAGGCAGCAATCTGTAAGCAGGGCTTTTTTGTGTTTGTTGGCAAACTTAAAATTTAGTTTTAAAAGATAAAAATGT
>CAZXSQ010000033.1:0-22596 GCA_964643335.1 uncultured bacterium | reverse complement strand
CACAAAACGGCAAAAAGAATTTCCGCCCTGAAGAGGGTGTACTCTTAGCAACCTTGCACAGCGCCAAAGGATTGGAATTTCCCTTTGTCTTCATTTGCGGAATGGAAGAAGACCTGCTGCCTCACGCCCGATCCATCAAAGACGGCAGCAACATCGATGAAGAACGCCGTCTCTGTTATGTCGGCATGACACGCGCCAAACAGCACCTTACATTAAGTTTCGTCAAAGAACGCTCAAAAGTCGGCCGAAAAATCAAGCGAATCCCGTCACGTTTTTTGAAGGAGATTCCCGAGAGTTTGTTATGCAAGCAGTATAGCCATAGTGTGAATTTTTTTGATAGGCAGGTTATTAAGAATGACGGACAGAAATAAAATGAGAGAACAGCAAAGGCATTTGGGACGGCGAATTGCCATAGCCTACCCGTCCGTTACGGTTTTAATAATCCGATTTCAATCAATCTTAGACGTTCCTTTACTCGCGGGTGCCAAGGGTATGTTGTTTATACCCTTGCGACAAATCGTCAAGGATTTAAACGACACACCCTGGCCACCCCATCATCACCCAAAAACAGGTGAAAGCACATAAACCCGCCCATACTGTGACGCTTCTTTTATATCTCCTCGGCGCAACGCATCTCTTACTTGATCCAATTTATAAGCATCATCAAGAGAGAGATATGGAGACCACTCGTTTTCTGTTTTTAATAATTCAACTTCGACTTCAGCCACATATTTCCCCTCATGAACAAGCTTATTTCGCATTTCCTTTTTCATTATCGCCTCTTTAAAAAATCTTCTTCCCATAATTCTGAATCTGGTCTATAAGCCGTAATAAGCACTGCTGGACTTTTATATCCTTTAGGTATACCCCAAACAACATGTATTGGTCTGTTTTCTCTATCTTTTTCTCATACTAAAACACAAGAACCTTTTGGATAATTCGGATAATCCTCGACAAGAACAGCGTTTTCAAATCCATCAATAGATCCTTTACTAACTGGTGTAATTGTGCTGCGTTATCGCATCTAAGTGCATTTATTCCAGAGAGTGGGCCGGATAAAATGCTTGAATCAGTGTTGGGTGTGAGAATAGGAAGCAAATGTTTTTCGGCGCCCCAACGTGCACCGAGTTCGAAGGAGACGTACATCGATTTGAGACTAGCCTGAGATATTATTCCAAGGAAAACTTGTGCTTCATGTACCTCTCGACGTAATTGTTCAAGTGTATTAGTACCACATTGAAGTCGGTAGCCATCGACGCTTGTGCAGCGGATTTGCCTTGCACCGAGTTTCAAAGCTGCACTGAGTATATCTACTCTCAATTGGACGATGGTAATATCTTTTGAACTGTGACTTATAAATAGTTTGAGCTTTTCCTGTGACGTTTCTTTCGAGATATCGGTAGTAATGACCTCAATCAATTCAATTTGATTAAGATATTCGAGGGCAGAATCAACCTTTCGTAGTAACACTGAACGGTCACAATACAATTCTGTACTGTATTCTATCTCTCCCGTCAGGTAATTTCCTGAAGCTGGTCTTCTCTTAAGCATATTAGTAGGAACTTTATATTCCTCAAGTTCAATTTCGCAAGCTTTTTCTATTTTCTGAACAGCAGCATTGAATTCATCCACCCAATGTGATTCAACACTGTCGTGTGGAGGGAGGTTATGCTTGATTCCATTTATCCTTGAAAGGGCTCTGATTTTAGCATCGCAATAAAAAAACAAAAACCCCAAATTCTCCTTTCTTTACCCCCACTAAAAACCACCCCTAACCCACACAATAACCTAAACTTACCCCCACCCCATCCTTTTCACAACCCGCAAATAACACAAAAAAAATATACGCTTTCCTCTAATAAGTGAAGAAAAATTTTTTTTGAAAGGAGTCCACCATGTCCCGCAGAAAACGATTCAACAGAACCAACGGATCAATATCACCACAGCCAGAAACGTCATTCATTGCAAAGATGAAGAACCAAATGCAGGGATTCATCGAAAGGATAGGCGAAGACATTGAATCCTCAGATGACATTTCCAATTCAAAAACCCAATCCATGCTCCGCCTCTACTCCAAACTCAGCCGCGACTATGTCTTTCTGCACGACCGCCACCAAGACGAAATCGAAGAAAAGGAAAAAAAGACCGAAGCCCAAAAAAAGAAAGAATATAAAGAACAAGCCGATTCAATGATCATTGAAGGACAAAGACTCCACAACATCCTAAAAGAAATCAAAAAACAAGAAAAGGAAGGCTTCCTGAATCAACCGCTTATCGAAGAAAATCCAAAATTCAACGGTCTACTCATGCCCGATTCATAAACAAAAAAATTTAGTGATTTCGTGGATAATTCGTGTCCGTGGTTCAAAATACTTTAATAATAGCTTTGAACCAAGAATATTTAATCAACCAGTATATAGTGTCCATATTAACAAACACCAATGAATCACGTATAATTCACGCAATTGTTTTCAAAATATATCTGAGAGGGGATAAAAGATGAATCGTTTGGTATTATCTTTTTTTGCAGCAATTTGTGTATGTCTGGGGGGATCGGTGGTTTGGGCAGATGTTCAACCTCATTCACTTATTTGCGATGGAATGGTCATGCAGCAGGATATGGAAGTTCCAATTTGGGGATGGGCGGACAACGGCGAAAAAATTGCAGTGGAATTCAATGGCCAAACGGTTAAAACCGAGGCGAAAGATGGGAAGTGGATGGTTCGGTTGAATCCCATGGATTCCGGCGGCCCATTCACAATGACGATTAGAGGAAAAAACACGCTCAAACTCAATAATATTTTGATCGGCGAGGTATGGATTTGCAGCGGTCAGTCCAACATGCAATGGCCGGTTCGTGCCAGTAACAATGCCGAGGAGGAAATCACAAACGCCAAACATCCAAAAATCCATCTTTTTACAGTTCCACGAGTGGTCGCGGGAAAATCTCAATCAAACGTGGATGGAGAATGGGTGGAATGTGGCCCGGATACTGTCCCTAATTTTTCCGCTGTAGGGTACTTCTTCGGACGAGAATTGCATAATAAATTGGGAGTTCCGATAGGACTGATTCATAGTTCTTGGGGAGGAACCCCAGCGGAATCTTGGACAACACGGGAAACATTGGCAAACAATCCGGAGTTGAAACCAGTGCTCGAACGATGGGATAGAGACTATGAGAAATTTGTCCAAGAATTGGATCAATATTCCGCAAAGTTGGATCAATGGCTGCAGGAAACCAATGTATTGGACAAAAGGGGAGAGTTGATCCCCGATTTCCCAAAACTCCCCCGCGATCCAAGAAGACATCCATGGCGCCCGTCAGGCCTTTACAATGCGATGATAGCCCCCCTGATTCCTTACGCCATTCAAGGGGCGATCTGGTATCAAGGTGAATCCAACGCACAGCGGGCGTATCAATATCGCGAGCTGTTCCCGGCGATGATCAAAGATTGGCGTGAGCAGTGGGGGCAAGGAGATTTCCCATTTCTATTCGTACAACTGGCTAATTTCGAATACAACAGACCTCCTGAGACTGCCTGGCCTGAATTGCGTGAAGCCCAATTAAAAACATTATCTCTGCCCAATACCGGAATGGCAGTAACGATTGACATCGGTGATCCGAATGATATCCATCCCCGAAACAAGCAGGATGTCGGCAAACGTCTCGCATTGGCGGCAATGAAAATTGCCTACGGAAAAGACGTGGTTTATTCCGGCCCGATTTATGAATCCATGGAGATCAAAGATCAGGAAATCAAAATAGATTTCAAGCACACCGGCAGCGGTTTAACTACACCGGACGGACAGAGATTGAAGGGATTTGAAATCGCTGGAAAAGACAAAAAATTTATTCCAGGGGATGCCAAAATTGTGGGGGATTCTGTGGTGGTAAGCCATGATTCCATCAAGGAACCTGTGGCGGTTCGTTACGGCTGGCACAAAAATCCTGACTGTAACCTGTACAACGAAGAAGGACTGCCAGCCTCGCCGTTCAGAACTGACGGCTGGCCTGCTGCGACCAGGAATGAACGTTAGCTAGGATTTTTTTACAAAATGAACCAGCATCGTTCTTATCATTCATATTGATCCCATTGTTGTACCGATGATGTTGCTGATTGAGTAATGAAAATAAACTCCACAGTATCATCGGGAAATAATTGGGATTGCGTGGTGAATTCATCAAGTGTGTTGTACAACTGATCTTCGGCAATTTCCAGACTGTGTGTGTCATTGACGAGATAACGAGTGACTTGAACCGGTCCACCAGGTTCCCATCCTGAAATGTCCAATTGATAGCTGTCCTTGCCGTCAGAAAGTGTGACGGCCTGTCCGTTTCCGTCACTGGTGAATTGGGTGTAATGTGACATTAAGATGGCAATTGAACTTTGGTCCTCATTCATGGCGGCCAACACATCAATCATGTCACCGTCATCGATTGCGCTAATCCGTTGTGTATACTCATCGGCCAACCTGGACCAGCCTTTGAATGCGTAACCGATTTTTTTGTACGTTCCATCGGCGTACATGATGCCATAGAATACGATGTGATCCATGCTTGGATCCTGACCGCGATGAATAATGGAGATATCGACAGGGGCTTTCTGCAGATTGATCCATCCCGATGTCATGATTGCGGCCCCGGCTGCATTGTAGCGCAATGGACTTTCGTTCGTATTCCATTCGGTGATGTGGCTTTCTGCTTCAGTGTAGCCATATTCATCCAAGAGTTGCCGGTAATAAATGCCTGCATCATAGTACATCGTGGGATCATCGGTATAGA
Source organism: uncultured bacterium (assembly GCA_964643335.1). Lineage (GTDB taxonomy): Bacteria > Hinthialibacterota > Hinthialibacteria > Hinthialibacterales > Hinthialibacteraceae > CAZXSQ01. The sequence continues at coordinate 17,813 of CAZXSQ010000033.1, read as the reverse complement.
TATGCCACGAGAGAAAGTCGAGAGGGACATTATGATCTCTGCAGTGTTCCAAAAATTGAGGTGGAAATTCTTGTAAAACATATCCTGTGGGTAAAAACGCAGGTCCACCGATTTTCATATCGGGGAATTCGGCTTTCAGTTCCTTGGCCATTTGTTCAAAAAACATTAAAAACTCGATAGTACTTCCTGTCCAAAATTCTCTATTTTTTGGCTCGTTCCAAATTTCAATGTATTGAATAGGAAATTCAAACCCATCCCATAATCCTTGTGTATAGTGTTTGATGATGTTCTTCGTGGCTTCAATGTAATTAGGAATATCGATAGGCGGGGTGCCTTCATAATTGGGGCTGTTGCCAATACGGAAATAGATTTCATGCCCGTTGTCGTGAATCATCTGTGCGGCAACATCGCTGATGTGGAAATTGAAACTGGCAGGATCGCTGGGATCGGCAGTTTCATTGGGATAGATGGTTTTGAAATCAAGCGGCCCTTGAAAACCGTGTGTCCGTACCATATTGATCCCCAGGTCACGGTACTGATCCGGGAGATGAGTGTTTTCCGGCTCCCCAAATTCGAAGGGACCAGCGTTGACTCCGAGAAATGGCTTGACGGCATCTTCGATAGATGAGGCGTCAATTTGAATCAGCGCCATCTGGGAATAGACTGGCAAGCAAGTAAACATAAACATGACAAAACCCAGAGTTCCGATGATGATAGTGTTTTTTCGATGCATAGAGAAAAACCTCCCTTTTCAAATATATAAATAAAAAAACTACCTGAAACACGATTCTCTTAATAAGAAAAACGAAGATTTAATTGATTTTATTGAGTGGATTTAAAAAATTTTTATTCAGGATGAAATAAAGGAAGCGTGATGGATATACAGGCGCCGCCTTCAGAGCGATTGAACGCGCGGATACTTCCCTCATGGAAATCCTCAACGATAGATTTTACCCAAGAGAGTCCCAATCCTCCACCACTGGTTCCTTTTTTTGTGGAATAGCCGGAATGGAAAATTCGATTCACCTCTGTTTCCGGCAGCAGATTCCCTTCATCATCCCGAATGCCCGGCCCGTTATCTCTAATTGAAAGGTTTATTCTATTATGATTTTCATTCAGCTCCACCTCAATTTTTCCATCTCGTATTGGATCATCGCTTTTTTGAATAGCTTGAGACGCATTGGCTAAAAGATTGAACAGAGCCATTCGCAATAGACGTGGTTCTGCTAAGACCTCGATGCTTTCAGAAGTTGAAACGTGAAGAGCCAGATTCTGTGAGGTAGAAAGACGGAACAATTCAGCCACGTCCTGGACAAGATCACTCAGGTCTGCTTTTTCGTAACGGGGTCGCTGGGTATAACCGAAGGAGCGGTAAATATCCACCATTTCCTGCAGAAAATAAAGATTGTTGCGTAAGCCATTGACGGCATCGGTAAAGAAATGCCCCTTTTGGCTGTCCATCTTTACAAAACCCATGTTTTGAGATCGCTGAATGGTATCCAAATCCCACTTTCCTGATGCAATGATATTGGTCAAATCATGTCCCATATTGGTGGCGAGATTGATGCCGAAGCGGTTGCGTTCTTCCGTCAACGCACGGCTGCGGGTAAAGGCACGGGCGAGGCCATTTTCCGTTTGTCTTTTGATTTCACGAGCCATAAGGTAAATCTCATCGTCATGAGGAACCGATTCCTTTATAGGTGAACAACGAAGAGCCCCGATAATCTGTTCTCCGGCATAAAGATATATCAAAACAATATTGTTTTGAGTTTCAATTTGAATGGATTGGTCCTCATTAAGGGGAACAGGGATTTCAATGGAGTGGTTTGGTTCCCCATTCAACTGAACTAAGCGGTTTTCTTCTGAAATATATTGAAAGGTTTCTATGTGAACGAAAGGATAAATCCGGCTGATAGGATTTGAAACATTGTATAAAAACTGCTGGGTAACTTCGTTGTCGTCTGATAGAGTGTGAAGTGAGTCTACCAGACGGTCAATTTCAAAGCCAAAATAAACCGCTCGCTGATTACGGGCCAGCCGGTTGAAAGCGTCTTCGATTTCATGACCCGGCTTCGGAATTAAGTACACTTTTTCAGAGTGTATCATCCGTTCTATGGCTGTTCCGACTTGCAGGAGTGGCCTGAAGACTTTTCTATGCAGCCAGAAATAAACCAGCCAGCTAATCGCCACAAAAAACAAGGCATACATCCGGTAGCGGTCAACCATCGACTCGATGACCTCCCAGCCTTGAGGGGTGGTGTAATAAACATCGAGTTTGATGTCCAGTTGCCCGACACGGGCATAAAAAGAGCGTGAGAAAAGGCAATTATTCCAAGTATTGTATTCATGGAGTTTGGTTTCATTGCGGTAACTAGCGATGACATCGTTATCCAAGTCGGTCAATACTATCCAGAACCAAGGGTGATCTCCAGCGATGATTTTTGGGGCCTGTTCATCAAGATATCTTTTCGCCTTCTCAAAGTAATTTTCATACTGTGATTCAGTCGGAGAGCTTGGAAGCATGCCTGCCAAGCGTTTTTTCAGCGGATCGATAGGCTGCAGCATCTCGTTGAATTCATTTTTTGAATCCAGAATGCGTTCCCGCTTCGTTTTAACAAAAAGAGTGTCCAGCAGGGCTAGAAAGAAGACATCGATTAGAATGACGGCCAGGATGGGTATATATTTCAGAAATATGGCTCGTGAGGTGAAATGGTGTTTCCGTTTACTCTGCCGACTCATCTTCCTACCGCCCCAGCTGGTCTTCTACGTGATATTATTATTTTCCTTTGAAGCATGGGGAAATGAAAGAGTTGGGAGTGAACAAACTGACTTAAGATCACGGGTAAGCATTATTTCAGTTTAGAATCACACTGCGATTTGGCGCAATCGCAGCATCTGCGTCCCTTAAAAGACCGAATTAAATATATCACCGCTGCGCAGCCGCAGAGAGCGACAATAATAAGCGCAACTAATTCTTGCCAATCCATAATTGCTCCTTTTTATGTTTAGCTGAAAAAAAGACCGATGCGGTAGGCCGCAAATGCCCCGAAATAGGCGAGGATTGTCATATACGTAAAGGTTAGCACCGGCCATTTCCAGGAATTAGTTTCCCTGCGAATAATAGCCAAAGTCGCCGCACATTGACAGCATAAGGCAAAGAACACCATGATCGAAAGTGCCACCGGTAAATTAAACAATGGTGTTCCATCTTCACGCGTGGCCTTTTTTAACGCTTCTTTTAAACTTACCGAGGTCTCATCTGCCTCGGTTCCGACATTCAGAATAGTGGCCATGGCAGCAACGATGAATTCACGCGCTGGGAATGAGGCTATCGTGGCCATCCCGATACGCCAATCCCATCCCAGCGGTTCAACCACAGGTTCAATAAATCTTCCCATGGAGCCTAAAATACTTTGCCGGGCATACTCTCCGTTTTCTGCAATCCTGATTTCTTGTATTGTTTTCTGATAATCTCTGAATTGTTCCTGAAATTCGGATAATTTCTCTTCAGAAACGGCTTTACCTAATGAATCATTTTTTACCGTGCTTAAGAAATCATCTAAATCCATCAAGGGATTGTAATTCTGCGGATCGATTGAAGCGAGCAGATGAATAGTGTCATTCTTTAATTCAAGTCCTGCCTGCCGTCGAAGGTTTTCATATTTATTGGAAATCGATTCCGGGTGAGGGTAATAGGCTAAGGCCCAAATGATAACAGAAACAAAAAGAATAATGGTTCCCGCCCGCAAAACAAAATGCTTGATGCGGTTGAACACATAAAAGCCAACACTACTGGGCAAGGGTAATTTGTAAGTAGGCAGTTCAAGAATAAAATGTGTATTTTCTTTTCTCAACAAAGTTTTTCTGAATAACCAAGCCATTGCCAAAGCCACAACGACACCCAACAGATACATGCTTAAAAGTACAATCCCCTGCAAATTGATCCAAGGCAGCAATAATGACCGATTCGGCACAAAGGCGGCAATAAAAATCAAATAAACAGGCAAGCGGGCTGAACAGCTCATCAGCGGCGAGATCAGAATGGTTAAAATACGATTCTGACGGTCGGAAATCGTCCGCGCTGCCATGATTCCCGGAACCGCACAGGCAAAGGAGGACAGCATAGGAATAAACGATTTACCGGATAGTCCGAAACGGTGCAGCAAACGGTCCATCAAAGCGGCGGCGCGCGGCATATAGCCGCAATCTTCGAGAATAGCGATAAAGAAAAATAAAATCGCTATTTGCGGCAGGAAAATCACGACAGCCCCAACACCGGCTATGACTCCGTCGACTATAAGGCTTCGCAAAGTACCTTCCGGCATAACCGACATGACGGTATTGCCTGCAGCAATAAATAGAGACTCAATGGCATCCATGATCGGCGCAGCCCATGAGAAGATGGACTGAAACATCAATGCCATCAGTAAGAAAAAAATGATGGTCCCGTACACTTTATGTAAAAGAATCCGGTCGATTTTATCCGATAAAACACCAACTGGTTTTTCAGGCCGTGTGACATAGTCTTTCAGGACATGAGCGATCCAATCATAACGGGTTTTTGCTTCAATTGCAGTCAATGAAAATGAGCCGCTGACGTTTCTGCGCAATTCCTGAAGCTGATTAAAGAATGTTGGGCCGTATTTTTGAACCAATCTTTTTTCAGCCGCGCCTTTTTCATCGACAAAAGCACGGAAAAGTTCAAAGTGCGGAACATGATCCCGTGCCTGAGACTCGATCCATGCCGATAGGCCGTTAACCGCTGGTTGGAGATTATTTTGGAAAGAAGGCTTTTCAACAGGTACCGCCCCGTCATGATTCAGTGTTTCCCTAATAGAAACAAACAAATCATCTATTCCCTGCCTTTTATTAGCGCACATTGGAATAATCGGGATTCCCAAGAACCGCGATAACCCTTCTGCATCGATTTTTAGTTCTCGTGATTGCGCCAGATCGATCATATTTAAGGCAACAATAACCGGTTTTCCCAGTTCAAATAACTGGGAAAGCAGGTAAAAATGGCGGTATAAGTTACTGGCATCGACAATAGCGACGATGAGATCAATTGGCGCCTCCCCTTCCTGGCGGTTCAGTAATACATCGGTGACCACCATTTCATCGGGGGACCGGGCGGAGAGGCTGTATGCACCCGGTAAATCCACAATTTCCAGTTCGGTGGAATCCATTTCCACAAAACCGGTTTTACGTTCAACCGTTACCCCCGGATAATTTCCCACTTTCTGATTCAGCCCGGTCAATTGATTGAACAAAGTGGTTTTACCGGTGTTGGGATTCCCGACAAGCGCGATGCGCTTGGTTTCGGTTAATGTTTGGGTATTTTCATATGAAGAGAGTGTAACCATTTATTCTGCCACGCTGCTATCGGCGGCTTTTTCTAAAGATAAGTACACGAATCAACTTTGTGTACAGTTTACGGTTAGCCATTCAATGGTGAGAAAAAAGAGAAATTATTTATTGAACAAACTCAGCGAAACAATCAAGACGGTACTATATGGCTATCATTTCAATGATTCAAGTCTAATATTGAGCAGTTTGAACTTCCGGAAGGTCGCTTTGAAGCACTGATTTTGAATCCGTGGCATCGCTGTATTTTTCAACAGGAATCACTGTCACGCCGTCCAATTCATTTAATCGCACACATAGCCGGGTTTCCCCGACTTGAATGAGAGAAGGATTTCCTTTCTGTAAAATCTGAATCCATTCTCCAGGCACTAAACCCATTTCAAGTAAACGAAGGATCGCCGGTGAATTGCCTTCAACTTTCGAAATGATACCTGAAGTACCAAAGCCGCATTTTCCTAATTGTAATTCTGTCACGTCTGCTTCCCTTCTATTCCGGTTTTGTAAAATCATTTCAGTAAGATAAATTTTCCTGTAAAAACAATTATCATTTATCCACTGGAGGAGGCATCAAGCATTCTTCAGCGGTATCGCATAATGGACATAACTGATCTTGACACAATCCATCCTTATTAGTCATTTTACTGAGTAAGTCTTTAATACAATGGTTTCCAGAGAAAAGCAGTTTCAGAAATTGAACCAGCGCCCGGGATGACTGTTCACTCAACAGATGCTCCATTTTACATGCATCTGCGCGGGCGAATTCCGGTGAAACGCCCAGTACATCCTCGAAAAAGCGAGTTAACAATACAAAGTTGTGTTCAACTTTGTGGGCTAAAGTATCCCCTTCATGCGTTAGAGATAAAAAACGTTTGGTATCTTCTTCTACCAGTCCTTTTTCTCTGAGTTGGGATAAGGCCAGTGAAGCGGCTCCCCGGGAAATACTCAACATATTGGCCACGTCGGTTGCCCGGGCGTATCCTTGATCTTCACGCAATCGATTAATCGCCATCAAGTAATGAGCAACCGAATGAGATAATGAGTTTTCTTCAAGAGCACGCCAATGGGAACTATCGTTGGTCACCCGTGACATTTTTTCATCTTCCTATCCAACATTCATACATAACTTCAAAAAATTCAAACAATTCCAATACGTGAAGTTATAAATTCGTTCTTTAAACTCTGTTGGATTTCTTCTTATTTTTTTCTTGTTTAGATAACATAACATTTGTTCGGCAAACAAACAAGGTGTCTGTGTAATAAAAAGATGATAAGTTAAGACAAGATAATGTAACAGAAAGGAAAATTGGCATGAAGGGATTCAAAATGGTTTAAGAAGAAAGTCTTTTTCTCAGGATATCGAACAATCCGGTTTTTTTAACAATCAAAACAGTTGTTAAAACAACCAATATTAAAATAAGCCCTAATTGGTTTCTATTGTTTGAATTTGATTTGTGAGAGAGTAAAGAACCCAGCCGAGCCAATTTTTCTGAAGAAACGGATTTCATGTGTGCGGCAGCCAGTACTCCTTCCGCTATTCCATACCTGCCGGTTTGATAAGCCGACCATCCCAACGCCGATAAAGCGGGTTCGGAAAACCATTGTTTTTCGTCGGTTAGGGAATTGATTGTTTGATAAGCGGCCTCAAATTTATTTAATTCAAGATAAATTGTTGCTAAAGGCACCAGGATTTCCTGCGAGCACGGTTGAATTCGCTGAGCGGCTTGGAGCAGCATCCCCGCCATTTTATATTGTCCCAGTTTAGCCAGCTCCAGTCCCAGAGCAACATGTTCCTGATACCCCACAGGGCCTGTTTGTAAAAGATGGTCCCAATAGGCTATGGTCTGTTCGCTCATTCCTTTCAAGCGCCGTGCAAGAACTGTATAGCGTTTGGCCTGCTTATTGTTTTGTTGTCTGGCATAGGATACTGCCAATAAGTTATAAATTTCTGCAATGAATGGATTGATCTCGGCTGCCTTAAGCAGGTGGTTTTCCGCTGGTTTCCATTCATTTTTTTTCATCATGGCTTTTCCCATTTCTGTATTCGCCACAAAGTGATTTGAATTGATTTCTAAGGCTTGGTGTAAATGAGTGATTGCTTTATCGAGTTTGTCTTGTTGAAGCAGGGCCCGTCCCTTCAAAGCGAGAGCGTCGGGATTCATATTGTTCTGTTCCACCATCTGGTTAAGGTAGTTTACACACTCATCATAATTACGTTGTTTGAGGTGGATGGCCGCAAGCCGGTAGCAGTAAGTAGCCGAATTAAGATTTTCAGACAGTAATGATTCGTAGGTGGCCAGTGCCTCATCATCCCGTTCACATATCAGTTGATTTTCGGCCAAGGCTTCTTTATAGGCAGTACGCTCCGGTGAGAGTGTTATAGCCTTCTTTAGATGCTGGATTGCTTTTGGATCGCCGGTTGAGACAATTGTGAGAATTTCAGCGTAGTGATAATGCAGCTCCGGACGGCCTGGGTATTGCTGAATCAGTTTTTTAAACACTTTTAAGGCTTGTGGATAGTCATGGGCGGTTTTTAAAGCAAGTGCTTTTTGAATTTGGTTCACCAATGAAGCATTGGCCGAATTGGACGGGGTTGTGGATGAAACTTCGGCAGCGGTTTCGGCTGTTGTTTTCTTGGGAAAGAGTAGTACCAATCCACAAACAATAACTAAAGCCGTAATGAAAGCGGATCGGCATATTTTTAAATGTATAAATAAACAGTCACCATGTGTATCAATCATTTATTGGACTTAGTTAAATGGTGGTTGCAACGCTTAAATAAACGCTTCAGCTGTTTCCAGGAGATGTCTTCTTCTTTTGAGTAAACACCAAATAGATATTTACCCTTTGTGGAGGTTAGCACTTTTCCTAATGAGCGATTTCTAGCGGAAAAAACGGTCTTCTCCAAATTTTCTTTTTCTTTAACGATTTGGCTTCTTTCTGATAAAGCCTTAGTTAACTTGAAAAAAACTTCTTTAGATTGCTTTCGGTCTTTACACGATGAAACAAAAAAAGTAGCCGTCGCCGAATCAACACAATATAAAGCGCTGATGGAATTGGACAGAAAATCGAAGCCTAAAAAATCGGTTTTTCTGTACAGCTCTGAGTGATCCACTTTTCCCTTTTGAGGAAGCAATTTCAGCGGTTGAGGATAAACATCATCACCGGGGATTTTGGAGACAATTCGCCGGGCGATGGTTTTCATCGCCTTTACCGTCGATTTATCCTCATCGTATCCAGAGAGAAATATATAATAAGGGCCTTTCCAGGCGGACAGGATGGAGCCGGATATATAGGCCTCGGTGCCAATTGATAAAAAATGCTCATCGGGATGCCGGGAGGACGAATAGACACCGAATCCTCCCGACACGTCACCTTGATCATATATATCCACCGTGATGCCGGCGGTTGAATCCTGCTCGTTCTTATAATGCCCCCGTACCAGTTTTTTGAAACCGTAAGAATGATACAGCGGAGCGGCCCCGTTCACCGCTTCATAAAGTGAGTCCGGAGTATAGATGTCAGGTTTATCGTCGAGCTGCCAGCCTTCTATGGATTTACTGTCTGGCAGCCATTGAATGATTTTCGGACTTTCTTGACATTCTTTGCCGGAATCTTGTGAAGCGAAACACAAGAGTGGAACAATAAGTACAATCGCAATTCTTTCTAAATATGATACCGCTTTCATGTGAGCATCCTTCCTGCTTCTAACAAACCTTCCCTGATCGATCGTTGATGCGGGCATCCCTGTTCACACTCGCCGCTGCAGTTGTCACATACTTTGCATTTCATTTCTTCCGGGAGATCAGCGTATAACTGCATGGCTTCTTTTTCTAACTTGTAATACTTGAAATACATCGCATACCGCATGATATCCGCAATCGCCACTTTGTAAGGACAGTACGGTTCACAGGTTGAGCAATAGCGGCAATAGGTTTTATCCACCGCCTGAGCGTATCGCCGAAGCACTTCCTCGTCGGCACGGCTTAGTTTTTTGGATACCGCCTGAAGGCTGTCTTCGATCTGGTTGAAATTGGTGATGCCTTCACAAACGCTGTTTACATTCTTGTTGGACAACGCCCAACGGATGGTGGCCTGCCAATAGTTCAATCCTTTTTCTTCCAATCCTCGAACTTCATCCTGCCGCTTGCCGGCCCCCACTTTGAAGACCACGATACCAATCCCTTTATCCGCGGCTTGTTCGAACAGCTCCATCTGAGAGGGGTATTCCATGAAATTGTATTTGCATTGAATGACATCGAATGCATTTCTTTCAATCGCTTTAGTCAAGATCTTCTCGAGGTTTCCGCTGTGTACGGATAATGAAAAGAATCGTGCTTTCCCTGCTTTTTTCGCTTCCTCAAACGCTTCATATTGTTCGTCGTTATCCAATACAGAGGGATCGTCAATGAAGTGGGATTTTAAGATATCGATGTGATCGGTTTGCAGTCTTTTGAGACTGACATCCAGAGTTTGGAGCAAATCTTTCTTGGTCGAATGGGGTCTGCATTTCCATCCGGTGTAAAGAATGGCATCGTCCCGGCGTTTTTTCATGACCCGGCCAATCGCTTCTTCCGCCACACCACGTTGATAGACGGAAGCGGTGCAAATCAAGTTGATTCCTTTGTCGAGCGCTTCTTCGAGCAGTTCGGAATTGGAAAAACCGTAGGTTCCGAAACTCACTTCAGATACTTTCAAACCTGTTCTTCCTAATGTGCGGTATTTCATCTCGGCGGATTCTGTTTGCTGGGATTCTCCTGCAAGAGAATGAAAAGCCGCCGTGGAAGTCAAACCAACTCCTGTACCCAATTGAACGAATTTTCTCCGGTTTAATGTCTGTTTTTTTGCCATTTCGCACCTCGCTAACTCATATCAAGATAATTTGTTTGTACCAACAACTTTGCTTTCATTAAATCATACAATGATCTTTGGCAATGTTTCAAGCGGTGTTGGGGGTATGAGTACTTACAATAAAATAAGGTAATAAAATGAGAGAGAACCAAGACACAAGCTTAATCTACAATGTATCCTTGTTCAGCGTATCGTTGTAATTTATAGGTCAACGCTCTGCGGCTGATACCCAAATGTTTGGCGGTTTCCGTCCGGTTATTGTGGTTTTCTTTCAGTGCCGCCAAGATGGCTTCCCGTTCGATGTCTTCGAGTCTTTTATTTTGAGGATGGCTGCCGTTTTCTTCATTACTCATGGTGTTATAAATCCTCTTAGGCAGGTGTTCAGGGACGATCAATTCCCCCCGGGCCATCAACGTGGCGCGTTCCATTGCATTGCGCAGTTCGCGTACATTGCCCGGCCAATCATAGGCAAGCAAGATGCGAGTGACCGATGTCGATAAGCGTGGATTGCCTTGCATAAACAAGGACACAAAATGGTTAGCCAGAGGGATGATGTCTTCCTTCCTTTCCCGAAGGGGTGGGATGTAGATTTCCATGACATTCAAGCGGAAAAAAAGGTCTTCGCGAAAATTACCCAGTTCCACTTCTTTTTCCAAGTTGCGGTTGGTTGCAGCCAATACCCGGGTATTGGTTTTTAGAACCTGATTGGAGCCTACGCGCTGATAAGATCCATCCTGTACAATTCGTAAAAGTTTGGATTGCAAAGACGGAGAAATCTCGGCGATTTCATCCAGCATTATCGTCCCGCCGTTGGCTTCTTCAAAGCGCCCGATCCGTTGATGAGAGGCGCCTGTAAAGGAGCCTTTTTCATGGCCGAACAGTTCACTTTCCAACAAATTTTCGGGTATGGCTGCACAATTTACCTTAACCAAAGGATAAGATGTGCGGGGACTCCAATGATGGATAACCTCGGCGATGATTTCTTTGCCCACGCCGCTTTCACCGGTTATCAGGATGCGGCTGTCGGATGAGGCCACCAACGCGGCTTCGCGAAACACTTCCTTCATTTGCGGACTATCTGCGATAATGGTTTCCGGCAAGGTCAGATTATCCGGGTATTGGGTTTCAATCCGTTCGGTGATTCCAATGGTTTTGTTGATTGAAGATAACAACTCATCCAAGTCGATGGGTTTTTCAAGGTAATTGATTGCCCCATCGCGCATGGCTTCAACCGCGTCGCGAATATCCGGGTAAGCTGTAACCATCAGCACAGGAAGATTGGAGTATGTTTCCCGGCTTTGCCGAAGTGCCTCAAGGCCGGAAATCCCCGGCATGCGTACATCGGATATCATCATATGGATATCATTACAGGAATTCAGGAAGTCCAATGCTTGTTCTCCCGAATTGGCTGTGATGACATGAAAACCTTGATTGGATAAGAATGATGCCAGCAAGCTGTTTTGGCCTGGATCATCGTCTACTACGAGAATTCTGTACATTTTCGAAGTGGGGGATGTGTACACAGTGAATTAAGATTCCTTTGATAATACTTTTATTCCAGTTATAACAAACTTGGCTCCACGTTCCTTCATGGTGATATATTTGATGTCCCAGCCATGGGCTGAAACCATTTGCTTGACAACTGCCAATCCCAAACCGGTTCCTTCACTTCGGGTCGTAAAATAGGGTGTAAAGATTTTATCGTGGTTGTCAACTGAAATGCCTGGTCCGTCGTCTTGAATGATCAGCGAAATTTCCCAAGCTTTATCCTGTATGGTTGTAACATAAATCGAACCACTTTCATCGACGGCTTGAATGGAATTGAGTATCAGGTTAAAAATAATCTGGCGAAGTAAACCTTCATCCGCTTCGACCGCCACTTCAGGCATTTCTATTTCCAAATGGATATTTTTGTCTTCCAGATCGGTGATCAAAGTCCGTTCTACCTCTTGAATGATCGATTTTAAATCGACGGGAATCGGTTTGGGTTCACGCGGCCTGGAATAATTAATGAATTCGTTCAATTGTGCGGTGACGCAATCTACCTCTTCAGTGATTTTCTCGGCCTGGTTTCGGATATCCTGATTACAGTCTTCCTTTTTGGCGATCACTTGGGCGAGACCACGCACAAGGTTCAGAGGATTCCGTGTTTCATGAGCCAAGCCGGCCGCGGCAAGATTCATCTCCCGCAAATAGGCGTTCATTTCGCTGGCGCGAACCAAGCGCAGTTGCAAATCGGAAGATTTGATCAGTTTTCGCCAGGCAAACCAAAATCCTAAAATGGCCAAAAAAGCGAAACCGGTGATCGATATGCGCATCCAAATATCTTTCATATGAATAAAACGAAATTTGTCTGTTGACATTTCAATCATAAAAGCGTGCAGGCCGGCTTTTTGGACGAGTTGTTGGTACACTTCTTCGTCTATATGAGATGGACGGTGAAATTTCCAAGGAAAATTTCTCCGGCGGCGCCGATAATCTTTGTCCTGGTTTGTGATTGTTGAGGCGGTTGCATTGTCAATTTCATTTTGTTTGGCATAATGATCTTTATTTGTGTCTGAAGAGTTGCTGACTTCAGAAAAAGTTGCACTGTTTATCTCTTCTTTTTCAGGTCTTCCACCAAAATGAGGAGGACCATCCCGGTCATCGTTACGCCGGGAAGGAGGTGGAGGTCTTAATTTGCGAAGCAGGTCTCTTTCTTCATCGGAGACAATAATTGTTGGTGCATCTGAAAAATCATAACGTTGGTCAATATTCAAATTGACCAAATTAAAAAAAGTGACTGAATTCTCATTCCAGATGGTGTCTGTTTCTGCAAAATCGTTCATTTGCGCGTGGATGTTTTCACCGGCGGAACAAACGATTTCTCCGCTGGCATTGAACAGCACAATCGATTTCAAGTCCTCCGATTGAACGAGACCAAGCAGGGCGATTTCAAGTTTCGGTTGAATAATAACGCCGCCGAAGAAGCGTTGAGAGCGGATGACGACGGCGAGTGTATTGGCGATATCCTGCGCGCGATGACGCAGTGCAGCCTTGGCACCGTTCACAAAACGTTGGTGTTCATACCTCTGCCAGGCAACGACCGCTATGCCAAATAGGATCAAAAAAATTGGAAATAACGTTTTACGAAGCATTCAAATTTCACCATTTTTTCACAGGACTTAACCGTTTTTTCTCTTTTGTCTCAGGTTTTGTTTTAGTATCAGAATGTTGTTGCTTCATGTATTCATTTTGAGAGTTTTGCGCTTCAGGCGCGGGTTGCTGCATGGGTTCGATATATTTCTTCATTTGGACATCTGAAAATGCTTTGGACATAAATTCGGAATTATTCCTCTCCCGGTTGGATATTTCGACGACCTGCTCCGGCCCTTCAACCACATACGGCGTCAGGAAAATGAGTAATTCCGTCTTGGAATTTTCCTTTTGTGTCCGGCGAAAAGCCAATCCCAACAGAGGAATGTCACCCAAGACAGGAACTTTTTTAACCACTTCGGTTTTATTATCTTCCATTAAACCGCCGATAACAACCGTTTGTCCGTTCGGGGTGGCGACCACCGTATCGGCGGTACGCTTGGCAAATACGGGAGCATCGAGTGTTTCTGAAATGGGTACTGTTTCATCCGTCGTGGTCGAAATCTCGGGTTGTAAAATCATTTCAACAAGACCTTTTTTGGTGATAAAGGGAGTGACACGCAGAATGATGCCGATGTCACTGTATTCCACGTTATTGGTGACTATACCGGTGGATGTAACATTGCTGCTGGTGGGGAAAGGAACATACTTCCCGACGGTGATCAAGGCTTCCTGGTTGTTGCGTGTTAAAATAGATGGCCGGGAGAGCACTTCCATTTTTCCCACTTCGGATATCGCCCTTATAGTGAGATTCACGTCTTTTTCGAGGAGAGTATAAACTCCACCAGCCGACTCGGCGGCTAATCCAAATGCCGTTTCGAATACATTCGAACCAGGCTGGCTATTGTTGATATCGATTGCGCCCTCGACGCCAAAGTCCACATCATCCCGATAAGTGACTTCGACGAAGACGACTTTGATCAAAACCTGTTTGACCGGGCGATCCAGATTTTCAATAATGGCTTTAATATGTTCGTTGGTGTATTCGTCGGTGATAACGACAATGGACCGAGTGTCGTGATCGGCTTCGATAATGGCTTCGCCGATCATCCCTCTAGGATAATAATACCGCTGCATGGTGTTACTGGAACTTCCGGTGGCTGTCTGGTTTTGCATAAAACTCCCCATGCGCTGCGCATAGGACTCGAAAGATGCCATTATAAGCAAACCGGCGATGAAGATAAGACTACATATAAAGTTGAATCGGTGTTTCATGGTTAAATCCTCATTGTTCTTTTGTCAATGTTTATCAGTTCATGCCCATACCTGAAGCCGGTGCAAACGAGGTATCTGTGGAAACCGTTCGTTCCTGTAAGGTATTGGCATTTTGATCTGTTGTCCGATTCGGAGCGTTCGTAGAGTATTGGTTTTCAAAAATATTACGGAGGATTTCCACCACATTGTCCACATCGGCGTATTCAAGATGGTAGACATACACTTTTTGTTTTTTGGAGGAATCGGAATCCAGTTGTTTGACCATTTGTTCGATTTGGAGCATGGTCTCGGAGGCGGCTAAGACGATGATTGAATTGGTGCGCGGATCAGGTGTGCAGCGTACCGTTGTTTGTTGAAGTTTTCGTTCACTGGAATCTTGAGCAAGCATGGGGATTGGGGGTCCTCCTCGTCCTCGGCCAAAGCTCGGGGCGAATTGCATTTGATCTTGAGAAGATTCATCTGGAAAGAGTTCTTGAATTTGTTCCGCCAATTCGGTTGCGTCTGCAAATTCCAATTGGAAAACTCGTATTTCCGTAAGGTCGCTCACAGAGGTATCGACTTGTTGGACGACATTTTCTATTAACGGCATCAATTCTTCCGGGGCATTGACAATTAGTGAGTTGGTGGTTTTATCCGCTACGGCAACAACACGCGAAGCCGCTTTTCGGGCTTCGCTTTCCTGACCTTGTCCTTCATCTCCTCCTCGGCCACGGCCAAAGGGCATGCGTGGTCTGCCTCGGCGCGAATCGCTGTCTTCTGTTTCGAACAATTCATTGATAATGTCGGCCAGTTCGGTTGCATCGGTATATTGGAGAAGGAAAACCCGAATGGTGGCGATGCTTAAAATGGATGTATCCAGGGCGCGTATAATTTCGGCCATGCGGCGGACATTGGCTTGAGTGTCTGTAATCAAGATAGCGTTGCTGCTTTCATTCGCCGTCATATTGGCATAGTCAGGAAGCAGAGGGGACAAATTTTCGATCAGCTGTGTAGCATCTGTATACCGAACCGGAATGATTTGATGGACCATTTCGTCGTTTTTCGGAATGGTTTCCGATTGATTGCCCGTTTTGACGGGGATATTTTTTTGCTTGGCCTCATCCCGGTCAACGATGGTCAAGGTTCTTCCATTCCGAATAGCGGCGTAGCCTTTTTCGTGCAACACTGTGTTGAGCAGGTTGATCGCTTCCTCATTGGTTAGTGGCTGATGACTCCAGACATCTATTTTGCCGTCCACGTCGGTTTGTTTGACGATAATAAAACCGGCGCTTCGGCTCAAGTAATCAAGAACCGTATCCAAATCAGCTCCTCGAAAATTCATTCGAATACCGTTCGTTTGATTTTTGTTCACCACTGGCGCCGGTTGATCTTGTTCTTGAGCGTAGGGAGTGAACGGATAAACAAATCCAAGTGCTATTATTGACAGACAGACTAAAAATATAAAAACTGGTTTCATTTTTCCAACTCCTGCTTTCGCCTTTCCATTAATTTTCGTAAAACATCATTGGTTGATGATTCATTTTCTTTAGATTCGGAAGAACCAGAGGCTTGGTTTGCTTTTTCATTTGTTTGGGAATTTGATTGAGCCATCATGGTTCGTAATTGACTCGATGAGTCTGCAATAGTCCATTCGCCTTGGTTTTCCCGCATTAAACTCATACCTACTTTTAAGGAGACCGGCTGACTGCTTTTCTCCAGCAAGATGTGAGTTGAATCGATTGCAGAAATGGTACCATCTGCGATATGGTCTCCTGCTTTGAGTACTGACTGATCATTTAGCAATGTCCCGTTGAAAAAAGCATAGGATGCTTCATCAGTTAACAAAGTACCCACTAACGTCATGACATCGATTTGCGAAGCTGGCCGTTCTTTTACGGCCTCTCTTTCTTCCTGCTTCTTTTTTCGATTTGGATCAAACATATTTCGCTCAACAATCAATTCGAATGTATCAAACGGAATGATGGTAGAGTTTTCAGGCGATTCATCAGCCTGCGCAAAAGTGAGCCGGTCAGACACCGCTATTGTGATGACGAGTCCAATGCAATAGATTAGTGTATATACGATGGATTTAGATATTCTTTTCATTGTTATATTCTACCTGTAAGAATTGTACGCCGCTGAAGGTAATTCCCAACGATAACGACTGGCCGTTCTCATCTCGGGCGCTGATTTCGATCGTCTCCACCTTGATGCATAATGGGTCTTTTTCCAATTCATAGAGAAATCGGGCGATTTCACGGATTGTTCCCTGTGCGAGAGCTTTGCATTCCAGCGTTCGATATTTTTCTTCGAAGGTTTTCCATTGAGGTTTGAGCGAGATTATATTGACGTGGCTTTTATTCACCCAGCGATCGACGGATTTCAGAACCTCGCTTTCCGCCGCGGAAACTTCAATCGACAAGGCGTCTCGCTGCATTTCCCGCCAGCGTTTCTTTAAAGTCCGTTCACGGTTTAAAAGCAGCCTCCCTTTCGAGAGAGAATTATTTAGAGTTACTATTTCTTCTGACCGTCTTTCCCACATCTGTAATAATGGAGTAAAAATAAGTTTATCCCCGGCCAATGCCAATAGACAAATAATGGCTGCTATGGTTAAAAACCGTTCCCGATTTTGGATACTCATTATTTCATCCTTCTGTCCAAAGGAAATTGAATAAAAACTGAATCGGTGCTTCTCCTTGGACATGTTGTATCTGCAATTGTTTAACTTGTTCGTCCTCATTCAGTTGATCGAGTGTGATTAGCAAATCGCGGTTATCGCGCGCAAATCCCGAGCAGGTGATAATGGTGTTGTTTTCGATTTCTATATTGTTTGTCCATACAGAGCCTTCTTCCGGAAATGCTTGTGTCAGAGTCTGTATTGCTGATAGACTTAAAAACGAATCATCGAACCATGTGCGGAATTGCTTGACGTTTTGTTGAAGCTGCTCGATCTCCGTTACTTTTTTGTCGATGGCGTTCCACTCCCCTTGCAACCGGTTCAATTCCAAATGTTGCAAGAAAAAAACAATAATGACGAATAAGAAAATAGCGGCGGCAGTTCCGCCTAAGACGATTCCGCCACGTGAAGAGACGCGTTTCACCCATTGTTGAAGTTTGCTGATTTTGGGTGGAAGAAATTCGAATTCGCTGCTTTGATTTTGTAAATAATGAGTTATCGCTCCAAAAAACGGTAAGGATGAATCAGTGATTTTGGATTGAGCATCATACTGCACATCGCTTTGGGTAATTGTTTGGATCCCCAGCGGTTTGAA
>CAZXSQ010000032.1:14754-23351 GCA_964643335.1 uncultured bacterium | reverse complement strand
ATGATGAAGGCGGAGAGGTCAAGACCGTTGCGCTTCATGAGGAAGTGGCCGAACATTATGGTATTCCAATCATTAATCAATCGCGTAGAATCTATCGGTGTATCGATGCGGGTGAATTTATGTGGAATGAGTTCTCGCGTGATAGTTGCCATCCAAGACCGTTTGGGCATACGCGGTATGCTGAAGCAATAAAAGAATTTCTGGGTAAGGCCTGGTCTGAGCCAGTTGGTCAGGATTCTGAAACTGAAAATTATACAATGCCAGAACCCTTGGATGAAATGAATTATGAACATGGCCGGTTGATCGAGAAGCAAAACGTCAAGATTATCAATGGTTGGAAACAGATACAAAACTGGGAAGCGGAGAAAACGTGTAATTATAATGGGCCGGTGGATGTCTTGGCTGCTGAAACTCCTGGAGCCGAGTTGGAGTTTGAATTTGAAGGCCGGTTGGTGGGTATTTATGCCATTGCCGGGATGGATGCTGGTAGGCTTGAATATTCTATTGATGGTGGAGACTCACGCACGCTGGACCTTTTCGATTATTACTGCACACAGTTCCATCGTCCGGTCTGCAGAATCCTGGCAGAGAATCTTGAGCCGGGCAAGCATGTTTTAAGGTTAAAAACATCGAGTGAGCATAATCCCAAAAGTACAGGCCATGCGTGCAGAATCTTGAAATGGGTGGCGAATTAAACGAACCTTCCTTTTGAGACTTGAATCTTTTCAGACAGGATTATAATAAGTTTCTTCTTTTGATACAGCTTACTTTTCGTCTATGATGAAAGGGAAAGTCTGATAAATTTTTTTATGAGGGAATACATAATTGATAGAGCGAATTAATGAAATTATTGCTAGTGAATTGACCATCGGGCCGAAGCAGGTTGAAGCGGCTGTGCGTCTATTGGATGAAGACTCGACGGTTCCGTTTATTGCCCGATATAGAAAAGAAGTGACCGGTGGAATGGATGACGGCCAGCTGCGAACGCTGGAAGAACGGCTGCGTTATCTGCGTGAATTGGATGAGCGGCGTGAGGTTATACTAAAGAGTATCGATGAGCAGGGGAAACTCACGGAGGAGTTAGAAGCGGATATACGTGCGGCGGAGACCAAGCAGCGGTTGGAGGATTTATATCTGCCTTATAAACCCAAACGCCGGACAAAAGCACAAATCGCCCGCGAGGCGGGGCTTGAACCGCTGGCTGATGGTCTTTTGGCTGATACGAATTTGCAGCCGGATGAGTACGCGGCTGGGTTTGTGGATCCTGATAAAAATGTGCCGGATACCGCTGCCGCCTTGGATGGTGCACGGCATATTTTGATCGAAAAATTCTCGGAGGATCCCGACCTGGTTGGTCAACTGCGTGAAACGGTTTGGGAAAAGGCGGTTTTGCGTTCTAAAGTGCAAGATGAGAAGGAAGAGGAAGGAGCCAAGTTTCAGGATTATTTCGATTACAGTGAAGCGATCAAAGATATTCCATCTCACCGGGCTTTAGCTTTGTTTCGCGGCCGCAAGGAAGGGATTTTACAACTGACCTTGGTGCCGGATGAAGAAGAAAAAGCGCAATCCGAGTTGGGAATTTATGAGCGCATGATCGCCCGGCATTTTAACATTGAATCTTTGGAACGTCCTGCCGATGATTGGCTTATGGAATCCGTGCGTTGGGCCTGGCGGATTCGCATATTTACCCATATCGATGTTGATTTAAAAATGCGCCTTTGGAAAGCGGCGGAGGAAGAAGCCATCAAAGTGTTTTCCAAGAATCTGCGTGATCTGTTATTGGCGGCACCGGCTGGACTGCGGCCCACGATGGGATTAGACCCAGGATTGCGAACCGGTGTGAAAGTGGCAGTTGTGGATGGCACCGGAAAACTAGCCGAAACGGCGACGATTTATCCGCACGCACCAAAAAACCAATGGGATGAGGCCATCGAGTTCCTGGCTGCTTTGTCCAAGAAATATGGTGTGGAATTGATCAGTATTGGCAATGGTACTGCCTCACGTGAAACCGATAAGTTGGTGTTGGAATTGATAAAACGGTATCCGGAATTGAAATTGGATAAACTGGTGGTATCTGAGGCAGGGGCGTCGGTTTATTCCGCGTCGGAATTGGCCTCACGGGAATTTCCTGATCTTGATGTTTCTCTCCGCGGTGCGGTTTCGATTGCCAGACGGTTGCAGGATCCTTTGGCCGAGTTGGTTAAGATCGATCCGAAAGCGATTGGGGTGGGGCAATATCAGCATGATGTCAGTCAACCGGAGTTGGCACGTACATTGGATAATGTGGTTGAAGATTGCGTCAACGCTGTGGGAGTCGATCTAAATACAGCCTCCATTCTGTTGTTGACGCGTGTGTCCGGATTGAATCAAGGGCTGGCGAAAAACATAGTCGGTTTCAGGGACGATAACGGGCCTTTCATGAATCGCCTCGATTTATTGAAAGTGCCGCGTTTGGGTGAAAAGACTTTTGAGCAATCCGCCGGGTTCCTGCGTATTATGAATGGGGAGAATCCATTGGACGCCTCAGCTGTGCATCCGGAGGCGTATACAGTCGTCGAGCGGATTATTGCTGCCAGCCAACAGGATATAAACGACATTATCGGAAATACGGCTTTCTCAGTAACTCTGAAACCTGAACATTTTGTCGATGAAAAATTCGGATTGCCCACGGTAACCGATGTGATTGCCGAATTGGAAAAACCGGGCCGTGATCCCCGTCCGGAATTCAAAACCGCGAGTTTCCTGGAAGGTGTGGAAACCATGGAAGACCTCGAAGCGGGGATAATCATGGAAGGTGTGGTGACCAATGTAACGAATTTCGGAGCCTTTGTTGATATCGGTGTGCATCAAGATGGATTGGTTCATATTTCCGCCATGTCGAACACTTTTGTCAAAGATCCCAGAAATCTGGTCAAAGCGGGGGAAGTGATAAAAGTGAAGGTGTTGAATGTTGACTTGAAACGAAAACGTATTGGTCTTTCTATGAGACTAGACGATCCTGTTTCCGGTAAATCTCCTAAGCCGTCTCAAAATAAAAAACCTGTGAAACCTACCCGTCAAAAAGCCAAACCTCAAAATGCCATGGCCACAGCTTTTGAGCGTGCCATGTCTGAGCGGAAGAAATAACGCCAAACGTAACGCCGGCATCCTGCCAGCTTGTATGAAAAAGCCGCCGAGACGGCGGCGATACATGAATGGTAAAAGTTGACAAGTCATGATCCATCTTCTACAGTTCAATTTTGCAAGTTTATAAAGTTGAGTGAGTTAGGATGCATAGTTTTTTCTTTGGCACCAGGATTTTCTTTGAGTGCCTTGATCCAAACTCTTACTTCCCTTCTTTTAGTTCTTTTCTCGAATTGTAGGGGGTAGCGCCACTCCCACCAACTGAAAGACTTTTCCACAACATCCTTGCACTTCATTTCTCAAGAGAAACGTTTTCCCATCTGACTCCAATTCGATCTCTTCCAGTTGGCTTATATCCTGTAGTACATCATGCCATTCCAGTTGCATGCCTTTCTCTTCCAATCTTTTTTGCAATTCCACCATTACTATCAACATCAGAAAACTGCAAAACACATGGCCTCGAATAGTTTCATCGCACTTATGAAAAATGGGACGTGTACGAAAAATGGATTTGAGCGTTCTAAAAATTTGTTCCACCTGCCATAATTGATCGCCTTGGTTGAGGTGATCCTGAAGACTGGCCAAAATCGCTTCCCGATCAGCCGCGTCCTTTTTCGCCTCATCTTCATTGAAACATAGAATATACCGCCGGCCTTTCACCCAAACTTCCTTTACTTTTAATGGAGAAGGCGATTTCGCGTGAGGGCCTTTAGCGACGACCGTTTGATACCGGCCAGCCCGGCTCAATACCTCCTGGAAAACCTCTTTTTGTTTTCGCATTCGGGCTCCCAAAATGTAGGGCATTTCCCGTTTTTCCAACTCCTGGAGCGTTTGCTGGCTGATCATGCCCCGTTCCGCGACCAAGCGGGACGAGTTGATTTGGAAACGGCGTCGTAACCGATCGGTTACGGGAATAAGTGTTTTGACATCGGTGGTGTTCCCCGGCCATAGTTCACAGCAGACCGGATGCCCCTTATCGTCCAACACCACTCCCACAACGATTTGTTTACGATCCGGACGAGAATCCTTACTTTTCCCATATCGGCCCATCGTGTCTCCGCCTTGCCCCTCAAAATAAATGGAGGTGTATCGAAGAAGACCAAATCTAAGGAAGAAAACAGATTTTGCCGAATCGAAAAAAGCCTCTCTTCGATCTGATCTTTAACACATCGTGGAGTAAATGGGGTTCGGCCGGTTTGCTCGATTTCGGGAAGCGCCGAGCCAAGCCAGGCCATAGCTCGATACATATGATGCAGATTCAGGGATTCCGTCCCTGGAATTGGATAGTCTCGGCTCCACTTTTCGGCTGCCCGATCCGATCCCGAAACAAACAGGCGATGAAGCACGGTGAGATAGATGGCCCGTTCAACCGGAAATTCAAATTTTCGTTCTTTAAGAAAAGCATTAAGAACTTGAGGGAGTTCCATTCTTTCTCACCTGCTTCCAGGCCGTTTCCAACACATCCCGACGGCTGATGTGGCCATATAGTGTATAGAAACGAAATTTCGGTTCCTGCTTGGCCTTTTGGCCGAGTTTCTGTCTCAAGGATGAAAGTTTCGGCGGCAGACCGTTCTCCGGTTTGACCGCTTGTTCCGTAGTAGGTTGTCCCAATCGGCATTCCTCCTCTCTTACTGAAACGTTGTCTTCAGTAGGGCTCCTTCGCTCCACGGGCGTAACCCCGCTTCTTCACTACTATGAGCCCCTCCGACTCCCGGCCAGGCCGCTCGGCGGTTCTGTGTTCCCGCCGTCCGTTGAGGCCATCACCCTCGCCTAGCCGGGTCTCCCAGGTTCCTTGGTCCGTCTTTCCGCGCGCGCTATCCCCAATCACCCAGGAAGACCCGAAGGGGGCATTCGCTCGTTTCTTCCCCTTCGATGGCAGGCTTCACCACTCTTCGGCGGGCTGGCCGTCTTCACTGGTGTAACGGGCCGAATCGGGTTCACTTGCGTTATGGCTCACGCGTTCGCTCCGCAGGGCTTCGACGCTCGGATTACTTCTGACGCCGCCTGCTTCACTACCTGTTGAACAAGCAATTCACAGGGTGACCTCCTTTCAGGTACACTAGACCGACCAGGCTTCTCCTGGCGCACCGAAGGCACGAAATTTCACTTATTACCTGTACTTTTTCTAAGGTCCTTCAGGGCGAATGTATTTTTCCCCTTTCCAGGGGCGTTGCTTTCTTCTTTAATCCCTTTGGGATTATTTCTTTCCATCCTTTTTGATAATCTTCCAGGAAAAAATCCTCCCATTCATATAATTATATTTTAATAATTCACTTCTGAAATAATGAAATAGAAGATATTTTAAAGCTTATTCAAAAATTGCCTATGGCAACTTTTGAAAATCCAGATACATTGAAATGGTAACGAAATAGATAATGCACTTTGACATAAACCACATTCCCGCAGCGGTCAAAAGGCTGCACGAAATACTCGGTCCCGATAAAACTTACGTGGTTGGTGGAATTATTCGTGATTCCATTCTTGCTTCTTCGTCTTTTGATGAAAAAATTTGTCCGATCGGGGGAAATGATTGGGATTTAGCTACCCCGCTTCATCCAAAAGAGGTTCTATCCAGATTGCGCCGGGCCAAAATCACTGCTATACCGGTTGGAATAGAACACGGAACCGTGGCTGCCGTCATGAATGGAAGCCAATATGAAATAACCACGTTTCGCCATGATATTGAATATCGGGACGGCCGGCATCCAATTGTGCGTTTTACCGATTCGATCACCGAGGATTTAAAGCGGCGCGATTTTACCATCAATGCTTTTGCCTTGGATATCGAGACGGGCCAGATCATCGACCTTTTCAACGGATTGGACGATTTAAGAAACCGAATTATTCAAACCGTCGGTGAACCGGCGAATCGTTTTCGTGAAGATTATTTACGAATGCTTCGGGCTACGCGATTCGCAGGGAAACTGCAAGGACAAATTGAAGAGAATACTTTTCAGGCCATTCGTCTGAACGCCCCTTTAATTCGGAATGTATCACAAGAGCGTATTCGAGAAGAATTGCTTAAATTGATGAAATATGAGAAACCGTCTCACGCATTTATCCTTATGCATGAAACAAATTTATTGCTGTACATTTTGCCGGAATTGGAACAAGGTTTCGGCGTGTATCAAAACCGCTTCCATTCGGATGATGTGGCCAATCATACACTGCTTTCTGTAGACGCCGTGAGTTCAGAATGTCCATTTCATCGTTTTGTTACACTTTTGCATGACCTAGGGAAAGTACCGGCCAAAAAATTCAAGTTTGAAAAGGGCGATTATGTCTTTTACAGCCATCAATATATCAGTAAACGCATGGGAAAACGAATCATGAAGCGGCTGCGTTTTTCCAACAAAGATATTGAACGCGCCTCCGCCATTGTCGAGAACCATATGTACAATTTAAAACCCGGCCTGTCCAAAGCGGCAACTAGACGGTTTGTCCGAAAACTGGGCCGTGAAAATGTTCCTGGATTTTTGCGCATGAGAATGGCCGACCGCAAAGGCAACAAATTTAACGAACCCGGATACGAGAAAGGTATCTTCCATTTCTTGCGTAATTTGAGGCGTATTGACCGGGATGAAGATGCACTAAAAGTGCGTGATTTGAAAATATCCGGCCACGATTTAATGGAAATGGGGCTTGAGCCAGGGCCAATTTTTTCCACTATTCTCGATCAATTGCTTGAAGAAGTGCTGGATGAACCTTCCCGCAACAACCGGCAATGGCTTCTTGAACGGGCACTGGAATTTGCGGAAGAATACAAACAAACCGGGAAAATTACTATCCCCGAACGTTCTTCCTCAAACGGTGAAGACAAAGAAGATTAGTCCCAGTAATCGTTGAAAATTTCCCGTTGATAGAGATCGCCTTCTCCAGGACGGACTCGCAGTTTTCTGGAACGCCACAGGTCTCCATTTGAAACCAGCCCATTTGAGGATTTATAAGGCGTTGCGTGGCGATTGATATACCAATCAAATGTGTCGCCATCCGGTCCGCAGGCGAAAAAGAGATAATGAGTTCCTATAGGCGCATTGGCACAACCGCGGTCTTCATATCCATAAAATAATCCATTGGCAAAGGGATCTTGTGGAATGGAAGAAATATAAGAGACCGGCGTCGTTAAACGCGCATAGATCTGACCGTTAAAGAAGTTCTGTCCCAATGCTCCTTGGGTATCCACCCCAGCTTCTTGGGGAGTTAATCCAAAATAATGGACTCCTTCTTCAAATTCACAGTGTTCAGCCTGACCGACATCGTTGCCGTCTATCAGCCATAATCCGCTGTCCAGGTGGCGGATAACAGCCTGATCGTCCAACATGCGCAAATCCGATTTGGATCGGGAAATCTTTGCACGTACCTGAGCATTCAAAAAGTTAGGAACCGCAATCGCGGCAAGGATTCCAATAATGGCTACAACAATCAGTAATTCAATGAGAGTAAATGCTTTTTTGTTCTTAAACAATTTTCTCATGATAATTCCCATTCATTTCCTATGAACTTTATTATTGTGATATAACCCAGTGGGGGCTTGACCATGCATAGGCTCCACGAGCTGCTTGCACATTTCCAGGATAAGCGGGCTTTTCATTTGCTTGTTTCACCCGCCAGTAATACCAATGTTCTCCATTTGGTATTTGATTATCATTATAATTCAATTTCTTATTTTTCTCACCGGTAACGGGAAAAGTTTTCAATATTTTCCCATCACGAATCAAACTTACCTCCTGAATGGATTTCGTTGCGTGTACATCTAATAACAACTGGACATGACCGTCAACCTTGATCTCTTCTCCCATCAACTTACCATTGGCGCGTGAATCGAGGATAATTCTCGAGCCGTTGGTTGCAAAGCACCGGTGTTTTTTCAAAGCGTCAAGAATGGCTTCCGGGGTCAACTCTTCCGCATAAATACCGGTTAATCCACCACCCAGACCTGGATTCCGGCGGTGGGAATCGCTATTGCCAACAAATCCCATGCGTCTGCCTTGGTTCAGTGTTTCATGGATGCGGCTGGGATTCTTGATGTAGATTCCCCAACAGGCGGTAGCTTCGATATTGGCTTCACAATCGCGGTCAGCGAGTACCCAGATGGGGTGTTGAGTATGTAAAATGCCGCCGTGTTTCTCGACTGCATCACATAATATGTCGAAATCATGGGCGACTTCAGAAAAACGGATGATTGGTCCCCCTGACAGCGGGTAAATAACCGTTCGGTGATTGGGGAATGTTGTTGACCACTTGACCGGTTTGTGTGGATCAAATGCTGCATTCTTTTCGGGCAACCGCTGCGTCCATTCATAGCCAGGAAGAGCGACAAAAGAACCATTTCTGGTTAGTTTTTGTGAATGGAGCATGGCTAAATAATAGTCCGCTTCGGTTAAGAAACATTCGTAAATTTCGTCATTATCTTGAATGACAATCGCGTCCAATGCCGCACGGTCACGGCCATAACGGAGAATCTCGTCAGGTTC
>CAZXSQ010000032.1:0-14744 GCA_964643335.1 uncultured bacterium | reverse complement strand
CCCTGGGCGTCGGGAGTCAAACCCGTGTGGCAGTGCAAATCGGCCCAATATAAATTGTATGTTATGTTATCAGCCTGAATACTGTGCCGGCTGCCTGGTATATCTTCGAAAGGGAGGTTGATTTTTTTCCAGTCCTGGGTCCAAATTTCCGGCTCGAAAATTTCTTTATTCGATAAATCTATAGATATTCGATGGTAGATACGTCTCCATTCACGCGGCAGTTCGGAGCCGACGATGAAGAATTTGTTATTGCGCGTTTGGGGGGCTTCACTGACATGATAGATTGTCAATCCTTCGTGCAAAATAACCGGTTTTTCCCACTTTCCATTGTGCAGGCGTCTTCCGATCAATTCACCCGGGGTGTCAGGACCGCGGCCTGCCTGACTTGTTTTTCTTTCCCAAAGCAGCCAGACGGATTCACCACCGTCCAGTAGCATCGGATGGCGCAACCGGCCTAGGTAACCGTGAGGCCAGTCGGGTTTAGGTTTCATACGGGGTAATAATCCACATACTAAAACAGCGGCGTTGGTGGAACCATTCTCATCTTTTATCTGTTTCCATTGCCCCTCATTCCGAACAGCCATATGCAACGTGTGGAGCATGTCGGTGATGCCTTCTCCACCGATCATGTCTGTCAATTTCAACCAGGCCACGCATAAACCATTGTTTTCAGTTGCTAAAGCCTCCGGTTTCAGGCAGTTCGTTCCTGTTTGGGTGATGCGTTCTACACTCCCTTGGGATGGTAGAATTTTTTGCCCGAAAACAGCGTAGTTTTTATTGATGTATGAGTCCCAAAATACCCAGACATCTTGTCCGGTGTCTGCTAAAACAGGCCTGTAACTGCTGTGATTTGAGGGGGTGACAGTGTGGATAGAATCCCATTGTTCGCCATTATAAACACGATAATAAATTCGGCTGACTTTGTTTTCATAAGCGGACCATGCCAGTACAATCCGGTTATCTTTTAAGACTATCGCATTTGGTTTTATGGCGCCGGTTGATGGATTGGAGAGGATTACCGGTGTAGACCAATTTCCATCAATGAATTGAGATGCTTCAATTTGCCAACTACCTTCTTCTCGGGATGACCAGAAAGCCCAGCTTGTAGTTTCATTTACCGTGACGGTTGTTGGTGCATCATATATTCCTGGTTGTTTAGTGATTTTTATAACATTACCTGGTGACTTGCCCACATGGTGGGCGAAAATGTGCTCTTGGTTTCGGTGATAACCTTTCCATATCACCCATGATGAATTGTTATTCGTCATGGTGAAAGAGGGCTGGATGTCGTAAGTCTCGGTATTTTTGTTGATGATAATATCCGCCGGGGGTACTGGTGGGCTAGACTTCGTTTGAGCCCACCCTATTTTTGGTATTGCTACAGCAACAATAAGATGAAAAAGGATTAAAGAGAGCATAATGAAAGATGTCTTCGTGTTGAGTTTATAAGGATTTTTAAAAATCATGTAAACCTCTGAGATCAATATTGCTTTCCATTGCGGGTATAATTTCCGCCGCTGTAATTGCCGCCGATGCCCATAATGTCACCGTTGGAATTCAAACCGTTGGAAGGATCGAAGTCCCACCAGACAGTTCCCCACGGCCAGGAGGTCTGGCCTCGGACATCGTCATCCGCATCCGGTCCGCCGGAGGAAAGCGACCAGGCGCCTAAATACTGCATGTTATTCGGGGGTGGGGTATCGGTACCAAGTTCCAACAAAGGACCGACAGCCTCACCTGATCCTGTATCGTAATAACTACTGGGCAGAAATACATCTTCCGGCATGCTGCTCATATAAGAGACTGGGGTTGTCAGCATATAGAGGCCAATCGGGTTACGGTTGGTTCCGTCCGGCGGGTATTTGTTGTTGTCAACCCGATAGGATTCCAAGGCGGTGGCGGTGTTTTTTATATCGGCCTCAGTGCGGCTGATTAAAGCGCGTGTACGGGCATTGATGAAATTCGGAACCGCAATTGCGGCCAAAATCCCAATAATCGCCACGACGATAAGCAACTCGATAAGGGTAAATGCCGTTGAAGTTTTCATTTTTTCCTCGATGATTTATTTAAGCTTTAATGTAGGATTCTTTGCCTCTTTCCACCCAGTGGTAGGTAGGGTGGCGTTAAGCAAAGCGAAACCTACCGTTCTTCCTTTTCATAGATACCCATAGCGGTATATATTGTATGTATGAACTCAGGGAACGACATTTTTGACTTAACGGGTTTTGAACCGTTTCGATCTGTTTCTCCAACTAACTGGCCTTCTGCCAGCGGTCCTCCGGCAAGCAATGCACAACCGGCATCCGGCCAATGGTCACGCCCGCCGGTGGCATTCAAGAATGGTGACCGGCCAAATTCGCTGAGCAATACTACCAGCGTTTCTTTAAATAGACCGCGTTGTATTAAATCATTCAATAAAGCTGCATAGGCCTTATCAAGAAAGGGAAGTTTCTGGTTCAATTGCGAATAAATGTACTCATGATGATCCCACCCCTCATCCACGACTGTAACAAAACGTACACCCGTTTCAATGCAGCGGCGAGCTGTCAAGCATCCTTTACCTAAAGGCGTGTTTCCGTACATTTTAATGAGGCGTTTGCTGCCATTTAAATTCATGGCGCTTTTCAATTTATTGTTGTTTATATCCACCAAGTTAGGAATAGTTAAGCAATTGGGAATCTCTTTGGGATTGTAATTTTGAGTTAGCAGAGCGCCGAATGGAATCATTCGCGGCATGGCTGAAGGCTGCATCCCGGTGAGCATATGATACGCCGCCCGATCATGATTGGTTTCGCCGCTGTAGAGGGAGCGTATCAAGGTGGTTTTTTCGATCATTTCAGCGATTCGGGGAAGAGGCTGGGCTATTTGAATATCTTTTACACTGGTTTGTATTGGTTTGAAAACGCTGCCTGTAGATGATGACGTATTCTCTTTTGGATCAAAAGAATCCAAATGGCTTAATCCACCGCTGAGCCAGATAAAGATACAGGAGTTTGCCGGCCGCTTTGGATTAGTACCCTTTAAAGCCGTCAACGAGTGTAGTCCGAATATTCCCATAGCGGATGTTAGACAAAAGTTTCGCCGGGATAGATTGGCTTTTGCTGGATATTTTTTCATTTTCTTTTTGCCTTTTTTTGTTGCCCCATTACCTAAGATACAGGCGGGGACGCCTGTTTTACCCTTTATAGGAAAATCATACTAGCACCATATTAAACCTTTTTTGGGCTTTATTGAATGGATTTCCCGATAAAATATTAGAGAGCAATATCGTTAACATTTTTCCCATTCGTTTTTTTATTTTTTGAAGATTGACTAATGGTATGAATGTATATATAATAGAAAACTTTCAACAAGAACTCCTGATAAAGCGGTATTTAACGAAAACAAAAATCTAAAAGTAAAGGTTGTGATCGAATTTGGTATCTGTTGAACTTCGAGATGAGGAAGATATTGCGGTTGCTTTAAAACGTTTTAAAAGAAAATGTATAAAAGAAAGCATTCCGCAAGATATTCGAAAAAACGCTTATTATGAAAAACCGAGCGTACGAAAGCGTAAGAAACATCTTAAAGCCGTCAAACGGCTGAAAAAGAGAGCGCAATCATAAATTCCTATTTGAATTCAATTTCCAGTTCTTGTTGAAAGTTAAAAGAGGGCCGATCCAATCGGCTTTCTTAAAGAGGAGGGGAGGTAACAGTCAGTTCCTCCCCTCTTCTTTATGCTTGTTACATTTTTCATAACACTTTCAGTTCGTTATTCATACACTTATACTTTTTCAATTTGAACACAAGTATCTTTTTGAAGAAGATTCCCAAAAAAGATAATCCCAGAGAGATTCAAGAAGGAAGTCTGAATTTTACGGGGCCGATCTCATAACAGGTTAGACACATAGGTCTAACCCTACATATGGTAGGTGAAAACCTATGTGTTTACCCTATGTTGTGGCATCTTCCTCATCTAACATAGTTTTGAGACAACCCCGCTATCCTTTTATACCCCTTTTGGGGTAATAAAAATATAACTCAATAGGTACCTAATTGGGGAACCATAATTATTTAAAGCACAAATTAATTCAAATCTCACTAAGTATAAGGAAAAATAATAGCGATGGATCTCCCGAAACGTTATGACCCATCTACCTCTCGCGAAAAGTGGTATCAATTCTGGCAGGATCAAGATATCTTCAAAGCGAAGCTGGATAAAAACAAAGAACCTTTCTCGATTGTGATTCCCCCACCGAACGTGACTGGACGGCTGCATATCGGCCATGCATTGAACAATACCCTCCAGGATATTTTATGCCGCTGGAAACGCATGGAGGGATTTGATGTCTTGTGGATGCCCGGTACCGATCATGCCGGAATTGCCACCCAAAACGTTGTTGAAAAACAACTGGCGCAGGAGAATCTAAGCCGCTACGACCTGGGCCGGGAAAAAATGATCGAGCGGATATGGCAATGGAAAGAAGAATACGGCGATACCATCATCCATCAATTGAAATATCTCGGCTGTTCATGCGATTGGTCCAGAACACGCTTTACCATGGATGAGGGATGTTCACGCGCGGTTCGAGAGGTGTTCGTAAGACTGTATGAAGAGGGTTATTTGTATCGCGCAACTTATCTGGTCAACTGGTGTCCGCGGTGCCATACCACATTGTCCGATGACGAAGTGGAACACATCGATGAGAAGGGGAAATTTTACCATATTCAATACAAGTTTGCCGACGGTTCGGGCCATCTCAACATTGCAACGACCCGTCCGGAAACGCTTTTGGGTGATACGGCGGTAGCGGTTCACCCGGAAGATGAGCGGTATAAAAACATTGTGGGTAAAGAAGTGATTCTGCCTTTGTTGGAAAGAAAGATACCGGTAATCGCCGATTCTTACGTCGACAAGGAATTCGGGACTGGTGCGCTGAAGATCACACCGGCACACGATATCAACGACTTCGAGGTGGGAAAACGGCATAACTTGGAACAAGTCAACATCTTAAACAGCGACGCCACCATCAATGAAAACGGCGGGCCGTATGCCGGGCTGGATCGATTCAAGGCCAGGGAAAAAGTGGTAGAGGATCTCGAAAAACAAGGATTGCTTGAAAAAGTTGACGATATGGATCACCGAGTGGGGACTTGTTACCGCTGCGATACCTTTATCGAACCGTACCTTTCCCTGCAGTGGTTTATCAAAATGAAACCGCTGATGGAGAAACCGCTGGAAGTTGTGCGAAATGAACGTATTGAATTTATTCCCCAAAATTGGGAAAACACCTATTTCGCCTGGGTGGAGAATGTAAGAGACTGGCCGATATCCCGTCAAATCTGGTGGGGTCACCGCATTCCCGTTTGGTATTGCGATGACTGTAATAAAGAAACGGTTGCCCGTACTGATCCAGATAAATGCGCACACTGCGGAAGTTCTAAGATAAGACAAGACGAGGACGTTTTGGATACATGGTTCTCATCCGCTCTATGGCCGTTTTCCACCATGGGGTGGCCTGACCAGACTCCCTTGTTGGATTTCTTTTATCCTACAACGGTTCTGGTTACCGCCCATGATATTATCTATTTTTGGGTGGCCCGCATGATTATGATGGGGCTTTATATTATGAAGGAGGTGCCATTTAAGGACGTCTATATCACCGCATTGGTTCGTGATGCTCAAGGCCGGAAGATGTCCAAATCTTTGGGCAACGCCATCGATCCCATCGATGTGATCAATAAATATGGTGTGGATTCTGTCCGATTTACACTGGCCATACTCGCTGCGCAGGGGCGGAACATCAATCTGGCGGAAGAGCGCATAGAAGGGTACCGGAATTTTACCAACAAAATCTGGAACGCCTCACGTCTTATATTGGCAACGGTTGAAGAGGGAGAATGCTTAGATTCAGAGGTGCTGGACTCACAATTGGAATGGCCGGATCGTTGGATTTTGTCCCGCTTGCAACATACTATAGCAGCCGCGAAAAAGGGGATGGAAGAATACAAATTCAATGAATCCTCTGAAGCGATTTATCAATTTGTCTGGCATGAGTACTGCGACTGGTACCTGGAATTGATCAAACCCCGTCTCTACGGAGACGATGCCGAAGCGAAAAATACAGTGAAAACCATTGCATTGAGAATATTGGAATACTCTCTCAGGATGCTGCATCCTTTCGTCCCGTTCATTACAGAAGAAATATGGCAAAAATTAAAGTTATTGAACATTCCGGAAGATAACGTAGCCAGTATTTCATGCACAAATTACCCCAAGCCGAATTATGATTTAATTAATGACAGCCTTGAAAAAGAGGCCGCCAAGTTTCAACAGATCGTGTACACTATCCGCAACATTCGTGGTGAGCTGAGTATTGCTCCCTCAACGGAAACGACGGTGGAGTTTCTGACAAAGAATCCCAACGATGAAAAATTCCTGCAAACTTACTATCCATATATTACAATTTTATGTAAAATAAATGATAGGTTGATTGCTGGTTCCAATCTCAAACCTCATCCTGCTTCATCGATCGGGATTGTCGATAGCTGTGAAGTGCGGGTTCATTGGCCGGCTGAGGTTGAAATTCAAGAGATCGATCGCTTGAAAAAACAAATTGTCCAATTAAAAGGAAGCATAGAACGGCGGGAAAAGAAATTATCCAACACAAACTTCACTGAAAAGGCTCCCACCGAGGTAGTTGAAAAGGAACGCAATCAATTCGAAAGAGAAAAATCCGATCACGAAAGGCTATCGAAACAACTTTCCTTACTGACAGAACAATAACAATGAAGTACTTTATTCAAACATTCGGTTGTCAAATGAATGTCTATGATACGAAGTCTCTTATGGGCCTTCTCAATCAGGCAGGTCATGAACATACCGATCAACTGGAAGAAGCTGAATTGGTTTTACTGAACACCTGCGCTATCCGCGAAGGCGCTGAGCAAAGGGTGCGCGGGCGTATTGGTCAGTTGAAGAAATACAAAGACAAAGGCTTTTTAAAATATCTGGGCGTATGTGGATGTATGGGGCAAAAAGAAGGGGACCGCTTGATTAAAGACGTACCTCATCTCGATCTGGTGATGGGGCCTGGAGCTATCGGTTCTATTGCCCGCCTGGTAAGCGAGCTTGAAAGCGGCCAGCGGCCGGTCTTGAACCTGCACGGGATCGACGATGATTTTGATGAACCATATCCCATAGAAAGCGAAAGTACAATCAGCTATCCACGTTTTCTTTCTATTATGAAGGGATGTGATAAGAAATGTACGTTCTGCATCGTTCCTTACACACGCGGGCCTGAACATTCGCGTGATCCGCAAATTATCCTTCAAGAATCCGAGAACCTGGTACAAAAAGGATACAAAGAAATCACGCTGATTGGGCAAACGGTTAATTCTTATCACTTTGGGAATGTGAGCTTCGCCGATTTACTGGAAATGGTGAACTGGATCGAGGGTTTGGAGCGAATTCGATTTGCAACCTCTCATCCCAGTTCGGCGACACATGAGATGTTTGACGCCATGGCTTCGCTGGATCATGTATGCGAACATCTCCATCTCCCCATTCAGTCCGGCTCCAATAAAATTCTTGATGCGATGGAACGGAATTATACACGTGAGGAATATCTTGAAAAAGTTGATTATTACCGCCGGTGCTTTAAGGATTCCAGCGTTCCACCAACGGTTACGACCGATGTTATCGTGGGATTTCCCGGTGAAACAGAGGAAGATTTTGAGCAAACATTGGATTTAATGCGCCAGGTTCGGTTTGACAGCGCTTTCATGTTCAAGTATTCACCCCGGCGGGGCACTCCCGCAGCTGAAATGAAGCAGCAGGTTGATGAATATACCAAGGCACGCCGATTGGATAAACTCATCCATCTCCAGCAAGAGATATCAGAGGACAATAACAAACAGCTTATTGGAGAACGGGCTGAAGTGATGGTGGAACGAGTTGGAACCGATCCCAAACGTGGAACGGTCTATGAGACACGTCTACGAACAGGACGGGCGGTTAAATTTTACAATCCAACAATTAAATATAACGCTGGTGATGTGCTGGATGTTGAAATAAGTGACTGTACTTCATACACGCTTTATGGAAGACCTTGCCATGGATATCAGACAGCAGAAATCGCATAAAACTCACAAACGGTTGATTATTTTTGCATCGATTTGCTGCTTTTTATTCCTTTTCGTTTGGGGAGGAACTAAGAGCAGGATTTTGGGAGCTTCTTACACGGCATTGGACCCCAGCACGAAAAGGTCACTGGACAAGCTGAATAAGCTTATGTTGACTGGGAACCGTGAGCAAGTCATGGATCATCTCAAGCGGGTTATCAACAGCGCGGGATATATCAAGCCCCTTGCAGAAATTTATTACAGACTTGCTCAAAACGAAACCGATCTCAATTCTTTGTCCGAATTGTATGGTAGTATTATCGAGCATTGGCCAACGTCGGCATGGGCGCAAAAGGCTGTAACCGAGTTTATACCACTCATCCTTATGAGTGAGGGGAAAATAGGGCAGCCATTTGAAAGGATTATTTGGAAAGAGGAAAAATCGCTTTTGTCCCTTGCTGACGATGCCAGCGACATCGGAGAAAAACCCGAGTTGCTTCGGTCAGATGTACGTTATAATTTAATCTATCTGGCTCATTATCGTAAAGAAGCTGTTCGTGTCAAAGGACTTATTAAAAACGTGAGTTCGCCGGAGAAATCACCCAACGGAGAAATTGATTTAGCTAATGCTTATGCCACGCTTCGGCTCGAACAATATCCAGAAGCCGAAAAGCAATTGAAGATGTGGCTGGATAGCTATCCCCAATCGGAATTAAGACCGTTCGCTTTGCTTGCTTTGTTCCATGCTTTGAAAAACGAACAGGAAAAAGGTGAAATCATACAGGAAATGCAGGAAAAATACCCCGACACGCTTGAAGCAAAAGAACTCAGCACGTATTACACCTTACCGCAATAATTCCTCGACTTGTTTTCGGACCTCGATTTCTTCCAGCGCTTTGGCCCTGCCGAGTTCATTATCCAAACGCACGCCCAATTTCGCTCTGGATTTGATAATGGCTTTTCTGGATTCATCCATGAATTCTTCATATTCGGGTTCGAACAATTTTTCTGATTCTTTGAGGCGTATTAACGTCCTCTCGATGGATGAGAGTTCAGAAACCAGATCATTGTATTCACGCTTTTCCTTATCCAACACCAGCATGGTGCGGGCGATCTCATCCAGTTCATCCATGAGATAGGATTTGGTGGAGGGGGATGGATTCTGCTGAAGTTCTTCCTTGATTTCACGCGCTTGGGAATAGAGGAGTTTCATAAATTTGGGAATTTCTTGTTCGATCCTATTTTCAAGAGTTTCTTTCTGCTCTTCAATCGCTTCCAACTGCCGTTCGGTTTCTGGTTTTCTTGAGTCTTCTACAATGGCGTGAACCTGGTTCTTAAATGCGGAAAGTTTAGATTTGAAATCCTCGTTTGACCCGATAAACAGAAAAGAGAAAGCAATCAGAAAAACAGCAAAAGGAAGCAGCGACATTCCTTTTTTAGGCAGCATGGCAAATATTCCTAAGACACAAAAGATGGTGATGATCACTCGGTGATACCTGATCAGGGGAAAAGGAGCGAAAAAAAACAAAATCAATCCGCCAGCCCCCGCAATAAGTAAACAGTTAGTCAGGTCATTTCTATCGTGAGACTTCTTGTATTTTTTCAAACTGTCCATCAGAAGACTGAGCATTATAAATGGAAAGATGATCCAAATTATTTTAGGCATGATACCAGTTTTCGTCCTCATATATTTTTAATTTCCGAAAGGAAGTAGCATTCAAGCGACTCTTTTGCATAAACATGGAACTAAACTATAATATCTTCGATTAATTCCATGTATTTCAGTCTGCTTTCAATGATCTTTCTCAAACGTTGTCTGGCTTTGAATAAACGTTTTTCAAAGCGCTTTAAGGTGCATCCGAGGATTTCAGCCGATTCTTTATAGGTCAATCCTTCAATGTCTTTGAGATCGATGACGTCGCGATCTTTGGGTTTCAATTGAAGAATGGCGTCTTGAAGCAATGCCATTTTTTTCTCTTCATGAGACACATTTACAGTTCCCTCGAAATCGGCGCCATTTTCAATCAATTGATCCAGTGAAATATGAGTTCGTTTTCGATTTCTGCTGTATTGTGTCTTGGCCACATTCAGCGCTATTTTGTAAATAAATGTTTTTGGAGACGATTTCGCTGGGTCGTAATTAAAAGCGAATCGTCTGAGTGTCTCTTGAAATAGATCAAAGGCCTCCTCTTGATCATTTATCACTCGAAAAAGCAAAGCCAAAACGGGCTTTTTATAAGGTTCAACCAATTTAGCGAAAGCATATTGATCGTTGTTTTCTTTGTACTTTTTCCAAAGTTCCTCTTCGGAGTCTTTTGAATGAAATTGAGTCATTTAAAAGATTTTCTTTTGTTTCTTATTGATCACTATCCATCTTTAAATTATATTTCATAAATTCTCTACATTTTAATTTTAGCGTCAAATTCGTTGTGGTTATCGTCCAAGAAAGGGTCTGGCTTGGATGAGGTCAAAGCAGGGGTTTGTTCGTGCATGAGCATTAAGTCCGCCGTCTGTATGACTAAACGATGTGTCGCCGTGGCCGAAATCAACATGCAGGCCACCGTTGCCAGACAAACCCCGCTGACCAAATCGTCCATCGAAACCGAAAACCAGGTAAACCAAGACCTTTCATTTGAAACAGGACAACTATTTGCAATCCAAGCCGGATTTTCTCTGTCTTTAATTTCAAGAAAGTCAGCAGCCGCCTGATTTGTCTTCATGCGAAGCCGCCAGCATAATGAGTTGTATTGATTCACAATAAACCACCTCTGTTCATAATTTATTATTGATTGAGGTATTTTTCCCTCAATTTTGCTAAATCACTGTCCTGTTCTATATTTTCTTTGTACTTAACGGCGTTCTCAAGGCTGGAATCCGTGGCGGCTCCGAAATCGGAGTTCAACTTGATGTCGATTTCATCGATGTAGCCCTGCATTTCCTGAATCAATTGTTTCACGCCGGTTTCGTCAACCTCAGCGGCATCCAGCACCAATTCTTTGGCAAGTTCCTGAGCCTTCAATGTATCTCTCATCGTTGCCAATTCCAAAGCGCGTTGTTCCAAACCTTGTATATTGACGCGCATTTTATCGATGGCATCATTGATGCTCGCGATGGATTTTTGATACATTTCTTTTTGTTTTTGCAAATAATCGATGCGCTTTTTTATGGGGAGCAGTTCAGCCGTCCATTTTTCAAATGTCTCTTTGGCTTCATCGATTGTATAGGTTTTCCCGCAATATTCAAAAGAGTTGATGGTTGGATCCTCTTTGGCTTTATTGATTTCCGCCACCAAGCCGCGGATAACCTCATCGTATTTATCATAGGTTTCTTCTTCGTTTTTTAGTTTCCGCATCACATCCCGGCTTTTGACCTGCAAGGTGATGACCGCCTCTTTTTTCTCTTCGACTTTCTGATCCAGTTCTCCGATTTTGTCCTTGATCCGCTGATCCCAGTTTCGAATCCGCCATTCCTTTTGAAGGCCTTCGATTGTCGAGCGCACCTCGGCGTAATTCCACACCGCATAGGTGCCGACAAGCAATACAACAATAACCATCAAGACCGCACTCGCTTTCATGTTTCTGACTCCTTCTAACAAATATTATAATAGGAATGAAAACCCGTTCATTAATTGGGTTTTTTCTCGTTAAACTTCCTTATTATGTATATACTCAGGGGAACGGGATTTCCCCCCTGTTTGTTGGAAAAAAATGTGGGGTGTTGATAAGGTGGGAGTAATGATGTTTGATTTTGAATTTATTGTTTCATTGTATTGAACCACGAAAGCACGAAGCATCACGAAATGCACGAAAATCTTTTTTAATAGAAGTAAATGACGAGTTAATCAGGAGGAAGACATGACCAACAAATCTATGGAGCTGAGAGTATTTCCTTAGCCCAAGAGATAGTCTTTTCAGCTATGCTTAAGGCTTCCTCGACTTCTGTTTCATTGATCTTCATCCACAAGCCGGGATACCGGGTTTCAACAGCATACGGTGTGAGCTGAATGGCATCATCATTTACCGCTAATCGTGCCAAACGGAGATCACTCTCCGCATAACTCACCCATTCGTCAGGTGAACCCGGATTTCTTTGAGGATTCTTAGGATTCATAGACCACTTGTCCTTTGTTATTTGCCTCCCGGTATATCAAGCCGGGCTGGTCTTTGAGGAGTTCCCATTGTTCTTGGGGAACCACAAGAATGTCCATTGGCATAGATATACCACGGAGTTCCCTGCGAATTCGAACGCTTTCCTTGCGAGGATTTTCAATATTGTTGGGGGTGATAACAAGGAAGTCTATATCGCTATTTAGAGTTGTTTTATTCTCAACATACGAACCAAAGAGTATCAGTTTTAATGGATTGCAGACTTTTATGATTTTGTGAATCGCTGCTTTTACCTTATTGGGAGTCACTTGCCAAGGTTTGGTTTCATTAACAGCCGTCATGTTCTTGTCACCATTCTCATAAACAACTTTCGGGCTTTTACTCATGGAATGCTTCTCCCGAAAATTTCAGTGTTAATGAACATTATACGTATTAGACAATGCAATGAAAAGTCAAGTAATTATCTACTTATTGAGCCGGGGGCCAAAGACAAGGTGAAACAGTCTTTGATTTAAATGGCACAGGGTACCACTGCCCGCAAGGGCTGACCGCGAGCGGTCTTGCCCTTGCCACCCAGCCGTTGACATCGGTGAGATTCACCGGATCGTTGGCACAGTACGCATATTCTTCTTCCCACAGCGGCGCATAGGTGCTTTGTGAAACAAATCGTCCGAGTTCTGGATCATACCATCGTGTTCCCACGTAGTACAAACCGGTGATGCCGTCGTAATAGCGGGCGGTTTTGTGGTGGGTGATATTCAGCGCATGGCCGAACGTGTCATTCAGGTCATTGCCCCACGAATCTTGCTCAAAACGGGTGACAATTTCACCTGTGGCATCCGTAATCAGGATCACATTTCCGGCTTCGTCGTAGAGATAATAGGAAGCTGTATCGGATGCCTCGAGTTGATGATCAGTATCGAGATCAAATCGGGCAATGAAACCGTCTAAAGCAAAGGGTTGGTTGAAATAGGCGTACTTTGAATCGCTGTTATCTTCTTCCAGATAGAGGTTATAGCCGCTCCAATGAAATCGTGTCTTTTTTTCACTGGTGGAACGATCCAGCAACAGACTTTGTTGTGTGTAGTCATAGGTATATTCAACGGTGGAGGTTTCAATGAATCCCCCAACATATTGATAGGCAGTTGCCGAATGTATTTTTCCATGAGGAGTCCAGGAAAGTATCTTTCCTTCCTCACTACCGACATCCATTTCATTATCATCATCAACATCTATCCAATCCTGGATCAAATTCCCAAGCGTGTCATATTGAAAACATCTAGTCGTTGAACCGATGTTTACCGCAGTGAGCTGATGCTGGGAGTTATAAGTATAAACATACTCATCCCCATTTTCTAACATACGTGTTCGATTACCCGCGTGATCGTATTCATACCACCGAGCTTTTGCGTATTGCCCGCCGCCATCGTATGTTTCCGCCTTGATTCTGCCGAGGGCGTCGTAGGAGAGATCGTACTCAGTCGAGCGCAGTACATTTCCTTCGTTATCGAACATGCGCCGCAATTTGCTGCGAATCTGCCCGTCGTCATCGATGGAATAGTAAAGTATCGTTAATTTTGTATCATCACTCGTATTGGACAGCGAATCACTCTCAACATCGTATTCCGTATTATTCAAAATGGTGTAATAATACTT
Source organism: uncultured bacterium (assembly GCA_964643335.1). Taxonomy (GTDB): domain Bacteria; phylum Hinthialibacterota; class Hinthialibacteria; order Hinthialibacterales; family Hinthialibacteraceae; genus CAZXSQ01. The sequence continues at coordinate 879 of CAZXSQ010000032.1, read as the reverse complement.
GTTAGGTAGAAAACATTCGAATAGGAGTCAGTATCGTGGATGACGTTATTTTGATCCGTTGATTGTTCTCCAGATAGTGATGGATCAAACGGCATGATCCCTCCTAAATGGCTGATTGAAAAGTGTGAGAAACTCCTCCAACCCCTAGGAACGCAGCTTATGCCTCGAATCATAGGACGGATAAGAGAGAAGATTCGGCAAGGGCAGTACGACCTGACAAAGCACGCGATGGATGAAATGGCAGAGGACAACCTGGATATCCGTGATGTTGAAGAAACTATATTTAGTGGATGGGTAACCAGAACCGAGAAGGAGGATCCTAGAGGAACAAAATACGTTGTTGAAGGAAAAACAGTGGATCGGAAAACACCGGTTGGTGTTGTGGGCCGCTTCACGAATACTGGAAGATATTTGATTATCACTGTTTACGAGGTTACCACATAAGGGGTGGTCATTATGTACGGATACAGATGCGAATATTGCGAGGGAACCGTTCAACCAAGAGTTGTGGAGCGTGAAGCATTCAAGCACAAGAGTGGATTCATCATACTGGAGGACGTAACCATTGGTGTCTGTGATGTATGTGGAAATCGCTACTACTCATCAGACATCCTTCACGCCGTTCACGACATTGCAACAGGAGCAAGAGAGCCAGAGAAAACGGAAGCAGTTCCAGTGGCTCATGTCCAATAACACACTGAAAGCTTGGCGGGGGTCAAAGGCAGTGCGATGTCAGCCTTTGAGGTAAGTGGCGCCAGGGTACCGCTACCCGCAAGCGGTCTTGCCCTTGCCACCCAGCCGTTCCTGGGTCTGGAAGGCAACACCGATCCTCTCGCTATCGCCAGAAAGGATGGGACTCCGCGTGGTCAAAGACCCCGT
>CAZXSQ010000031.1:0-23375 GCA_964643335.1 uncultured bacterium | reverse complement strand
GAACCAAAAGCATTTCTAGAAAATGAGCCGAGCCGGCCAATCCGGGGATATCAATAACAAGCGAAGGCAGTGGAGTATGAGTCGGTGTAGGCGTAAAGGTCGGTGTGAAAGTCAGCGTAGGCGGAGGAGGTGATGTGGCTGTGTTTGTGGGAGTAGGTTCTGGATTTTGAACACCGGACGAAGCGATTCTCATCCCTACATAATTGGATTTACCACCAGCCCAGCTGGATGACCTCACCGCTGAACGCACCATACTGGGAACATCAAACCATCCTCCCCCTCGGGCTACTCGAATCGAGAGTGTGTCCTGGTTGATAGGTTCCGTTTGTACTCCTGATGAATAGGGTGTGTATTCATCGGTACACCACTCACGAACATTTCCGCTAATATCAAAGAGTCCCCATGGATTTGGGAGCATCAATCCTACAAATTTTGTCTCTAAATTCGAAATACCCGAATACCAGGCATACTCGTCTATCATAACGTAAGAAGGATCATCTCCCCAAAAATATCTTGTGGTTGTTCCCGCGCGGCAGGCGTACTCCCATTCCGCTTCTGTCGGTAAACGAAATCCTTTCGAATCGAGGTTGACGGTCCAATCGTTTTCATCATAGGCAGGATTCCTGCCGGTAAGGTGGCTCAATTGATTACAAAAACGGGCACAATCTATCCAGTTGACCTGCTCAACCGGCCGATTTATTCCTTGAAAATGGGAAGGATTATCATTCATTACAGCGCTCCACTGCGCTTGCGTGATTTCATACTTTCCAATGATAAAATCCCGGCTCAACTGTACTCTATGCTGAGGGCCTTCATCCGGTTGACGGCCCTGCTCGAGGGGAGAACTGCCCATTAAAAATGATCCGGCGGGGATTAAAACCACTTCTAAAGGCCTTGCCTCTTCGGGAAGATTTGGAATATCAATAACCAGTTCAGGCAGTGAAGTGGGGGTTGATACAGGCGTTGGTTGTCCTGCCGGTGTATTTATTGATGTTGGTACAGGTGTTGGGGTCAAATCAGCCGGAGTTAAGGCCGGTGTTCTTGTGGACAGAGGGCGTTCAGCCGGCGTCGGAGTAAACGTGGAGGTTGGCGTATAAGTCATTGTATTTGTGAAAGTTGGTGTAAACGCCGGTAATTCAGTAGGTTCAGATGTAGGCGTCAAGTTGGCTGTAAATATTTCATTAAGATATAAAACATTTTGGGAGGAGAAATTGGCCACAGCCAGATCAATTTTCATATCCCCATCTATCTGTCCAAAAGCGAGAAACAGGGTTTCATCATCCTCGATGCTGATGGTTAATGCGGAGTTGAATTCACCGAGTCCGTTATTGAGATAAACGACATTTTTTTGGCCTGAATTACCCACAGCAAGATCAAAGTCACCATCGTTATCAATATCAGCGAAATCAAGCGAATAAGTGCCGTCATTACCAGTACCGAAAGGAACCCGTGTTGTGAAATTACCGTTGCCGTCATTTAAATAAATTTCATTTTGCTGCCACAAATTGCCCACGGCGATGTCCAAGTCGTCATCATTATCCACATCACCAAAAGCTATAGATAAAGTTTCATCGCTTCCAGAACCAAAATTTTTTGTACCCGCAGTAAAATTTCCATCCCCGTCATTTAAATAGATGACATTTTGCTGGTTAAAGGCATTGCCAACAGCCATATCCAGATCACCATCACCATCAACATCGCCTAATTTAATATCCTGAGTGTAATCTCTCCCGGAACCAAAATTTTTGATGCCTTCTGTAAAGTTGCCCCTCCCATCGTTCAAATAAACCGCATTTTGTTGAAAAGCGTTGCCCACTCCGATATCTAAATCACGATCTCCGTCAACGTCACCAACTATCACTGAAAAAGTAAAATCATTGGAGACTCCAAAACTACGTGTCCCCGCATTCAAGTTTCCACTTCCATTGTTCAAATAAACGACATTCTGTAAGCTGGCATTACCGAGCACAGCATCCAAATCACCGTCGCCGTCCACATCGCCTACAGCGGCTGAATTCGTTCTTGCATTTGTGGAACCGAACACAAGTTCTTCATCATATACACCGTTTCCGTCGTTTAAATACACTGCATTCTGGGTAGTAAAATTGCCGGCTACTATATCCTGATCACCATCGCCATCCATATCACCAACCGCCAGTGTTCGGGTTGTATCACTTCCTGTTCCAAAAAAGCGAATGAAATTATTTTCCTGTGCATCCAATTGCAATACTGACAAGAAAACAAATAAAGAAGCCAAAACCGAAATGCAAGAACGCTTCATGTTCGAATCTCCTAAATTTACAAATTTATCACAGTACGATATCATAATCCGTTCATTTATGCACTTTTTTGGATTTAACGATCGTATCGGCCATATTCCTCAACAACATCATAAAGCACTTCAAGATTTTCGGGTGGGACATGAGGTGCCACAGCACAGGAAGCCGACAAGATATACCCCCCGCCTCCCATCGCTATCACCAAACGTTGGCGCGCATCTTCTTTAACTTCTTCGGTGGAGCATTTGAGAAGCAGATTAACAGAATCCATATTTCCCTTGATAAACACTTTATCACGGGTTTCTTCTTTCGCATCTTTGAGTTCGACGTTTCCTAATGGAGGGGGATCAAGGCATTCTATACCACATGTATTCGAGTTAACCAATAGATCGAGACGATCCCCCAAAGAGCCGCATGTGTGAGTGCAACAAAACGCCCCGGCCTCGCGAATGGCTGTATTCACTTTTCGCTCATAAGGTTGAACAAACTCTGCATATTGTTTCCGTGAGAGAAATTTACCCCCGGCCCATGGTGAAGCCAATGTGATGGCATTCACACCTTCTTGAATTTGTTCCAAAGCCCATTTACAGCATAACTCAGAGTATCCTGCCAAAATGGCATGTACTTTTTCGGGATTTTCAATGGTGGCAATCATAGCATTTTCAAAACCAAAAGTGGCTAAATGATAATCCCAGGGGCTGAAAACCTCTCCATGGAGGCTTATATCGCCTTGTGTTTTGGATTTGACTATTCGCAAGGTGTCGAACTTGGATTCCGGATGAATAGGGTATTTCATTGCTTGACAAACAGGCAGCCACTCCAGCTGTGTTGGGAGATCTGTGTCGGGATCAAAAGTATCAAAATCCTCAAAGGGTTCGCCATTCGGCCATACATTTCGCGGTAATTCTTCCCATGGACAGATCGTTAGCGTATAATCAAATGTCCCCGGTTTCCAATAAACGGTTTGCGCATATTTATCTTCTTCAATACGGTCCACATAGTTCATGATATCTCTGTCCGGTCCGGATAAATTCAATAAAATACCGTCAAATCGATAGCGTTGCTGCGCTTGTATCCAGGAGCGGGCACATCCGTCAGCCGTAAACCATAATTCAAATGGTTTGACGTCAGTATTTAACAATAAATGTCCTATGGAAAGCTGACACATAACCGGTACACGGTCGGCTTCTTGCAAACTCATCGCCTTGATCATACGTTCCTTGCTGTTCATAACCAGATACTCCAATTATGTCTATTTCAATTTAAACGCCGCCTTTGCTTAAATCGAAGGCGGCGTTTTGCTGATTTATTATCAATCTACGTGGACACATCCATCTCACTACAACATGCTTTTAAGCCAGGCATCAGAGGGTTCTGTCCGCCGAATATCCAGGACTTCCTCGGTATCGGGATCCCACAGCACCCGTTTCCCCGTCCGGTAAGAGATATTCCCTAAGTGAGCCGCTGTAATAACACGATGACCTGTTTCAACAGGGGAATTGGGTTCATTGCGGGATTTAACACATTCAAGGAAATTGGCCACATGATCGCCGCCTTCATAGTGCCGCGGCCAGGTTTCGATAGGCTCGTTCATCTTTTCTCCCTGCGGGTACACACGAAAACCATGCCGGTCATCAACCATCAATGTTCCTTCAGAACCATAGAAGGATGCCCCGACACTGTCCCGGTCATTTATGAATTCTACCGTAAAGAGGGTAGTAAAATCACCATAGTTTAAAACGGAATGGACAACATCTGGAGTTTGCCAATGTTCAAAGTAATGATTGCCACCATTTGCGGCCACGGTTTTGGGGCCTTTCACATCCATAAGCCATTGATTTACATCGAGTTGGTGGGCACCAATATCCGTCATAAGTCCACCGGCATAATCCCAAAACCAACGCCAGGCGTAATACCGCACAGGATCGAATGCCCGTTTGGGCGCATTCCCCAGAAAACGATTCCAGTCCAATCTACCTGATATTTTCAAATTGGAGATAAAGGGATCCCCAGCTGACCAATTGCGGGTATCGTAGACTTTAACCCAGACAATTTTTCCGAGAATGCCTGAGCGAATGACTTCTCTTCCACGTCTCCAGTGTTCACCGCTTCGGCGATGATTACCGACTTGAACCACTTGTTTGGTTTCGCGGACAGCCTGTATCATTTCCTGCCCTTCTTCTATCGTTCGGGAAAAGGGTTTTTCAATATAGGCGTCTTTTCCCGCACGAACCGTGTCAATCAAAATATCGTGATGCCAATGATCCGGAGGGGCGATATAGACAGCGTCAATATCCTTCCGGTCCAGCAATTTTTCGTGCTCATAATAAGTATCTGCAGATTTTCCATCATCCGTTTCGGACAGGTTTTTTGCCTGCATCAAACGTCCTTCATAGACATCACAGACCGCTATAATCTTGGCGCCGCGTGCTTTGGCTTCGCGTAATCCCCATTGGCCTCTTCCACCAGTACCAATCACCCCCATGCGAATCGTTTCATTGGCCCCGATCACGGTGGACGGTGAAATTCCTTGCAGTGAAGATATGGTAACTCCGGCTGCGGCAACGGCAGAACTCTTCATAAAGTCTCTTCGTGTGTTTTTCTTCTTTTCAACCATGATATTCTCCTTATTTTTTTACGGCAATAAAAAAATATCAAACTACTTTTCCATATAACGGCCAACTTAATTACACAGTTTCACTCATCTGGTTAATAAAATTTGCTTTTCGTTTTGGTCTATCGAATAAATGCATCAGCAAGCCGCTATACTATATTAGCATTCTTATTGACACATAGAAACAGCCGTGTTCTATGGAGAGTCTAAAAAGGCAGGTGTCTCGCCTGTATCTACATCGCACAACAACCCGCTTGCATCATCGCATCATAGGATCAACAAAAAAGAGCGGCTAATGCAACCGCTCTCTCAATAACAAGTATTCATATTGAAATATTTGCTTTCCCTTTATCGATTTCAATACCGTTATCATTGTTGATAAAATTGCATCCTTGAATGCCGACAATCAGAATTTCAGGATTGTTCTCTGTTTGGGGATTTTCCATATCACTTATGACCAAGCCGCTGTCCAAATTGTTGTGAATATCGCAATTGCGAATCGTAACGTTTTTTGTTCCATTTTGAAGAATGATTCCATTACCGCTATTCTTAAATGTGAGACATTCTTCAAAAGAAATTCGATCTGAATTAGAAATAACATTAAATCCATTTCGATCGTTATTCCACGCTCGGCAATACTGAAGAAGCGAATTGGTGCAATTATCAATCGTAAATCCATCCAGACCGTTCGTATGGGAACTACAACTAATTAAAGCCAAACGATTTGTGCGTTCATGAGGATCAAAACCATAATCTTCACAATTCATGATTTCAACATGGATACATTGAATATTTTCATCCATTTCGGACGAACCCGGTTTTGTTCCACAATAAAACCCAATTACACGTCCGTAGTTATTATTGCGGTTTCCGTCGATGGTTAAATCTTTGATCAAAATGTTTTTATTTGCTTCCGTACCCGGTGTACGGATGATGCCGGTCAGATCAGAGTTATAATTATCTTGTAACCTTATAACCGTCATTCCCATCCCTCTTCCCAATAATGCGATGTTGTCACGCAAGACAATTGCCCCCTCGGAAGCATTGCCTTTTCCTGTGACCACATAAGTACCTTGGTTGAAAAGGATAGTTCCACCTCCTTTTGAGGCAAGATCGTCTATGGCATCTTGAATTGCTTTCCGGTCATCGGTTATTCCATCGCCTGTCGCACCATAATCGGTTACATTCACTTGATTCGCCGGAATGGGAACTTCCTGATAGGGAACAATATTTTTAGATATTACATGCGGTATAATAGTTTTACAGGCGAATTCTGTACCTGAAAAAGATAAATTGATTGGATATATAATCAAGTTGATCAAACAAGTAAAAAACGCAATGGTATGAAGTGAGATGTAACTCGCAATCAAATTCATATATTCATATTATTTTGTTTATTCATTTTTTCTGTAAGGCCGGACTGCTGATTCCCATTAAATGGGATGACGGCCACTCATGAGAGGGAATAGTCCATGGCATACGAATCCGATGCCGTAAAACACGGGGCATTCCTTCAGATGAGCCACTCCACAAACTCAGATCTAGTCCGCCTGAGGATTCCAGCATTTCTTCAAATTTATCTTCCACCATTGCCCATTCTTCATCTTGAACCTGACTGGGTTGTTCTTGAGGCATACTGACTTTATTGGATTCAGCAAGGACTCGGAAATCTCCCTCTCGATTTTTAATACCTAATTGAAATCCATACATTCTATTTGCCGGCAAAGAAACGTACCAATTCATGGCATCCAGTAGCACTGGGATTTCTTTCACCAATACGTTGTGTTCATCATAGGCACGAAGATAGGGTTCGGATACATCAAAAATCCATTCCCCTTCTTTGCGGCAAAGAGATTCTCTTGCTTTTTCTGAAATTTCCCAATAAACGTAAGCCCAATGCGGATCGCGAACCAATGCCCGTAGGACAGTTATCCCATATTTTTGAGGGAGTTCAGGACCTTCTTCTCCCGCCCATACCTGACCGGCTTCGTGAACAGGTTCTCTTGGGGGTAAGATATCGGCATGAGATGAAGTTTTGGCTTCAGTGGCCATCTCTCTTTTTTCTGAAGGCATTTCGGGCAATTTACTGGTTTTTTCAGGTATTTTTTCAGTTTTATTTGGAATTTCCTTATTTTTCATTGGATCAATCCTCTGTACAGTCTTTTGAGGTATTTCTTCCTTTGGGGATGAAGTTATCAAGGTTTTAACCTTGTCCTTGTTTTTATCTAAGATTTCAACCAGTTCCGATTTATTCATAGAGCTACGGCCTGGGATTCCCAGTTTCTTTGCAAAATTATACAAAGTGTTTTTTGTCATGCGGGTTAGTTCGCCCAAAATGGATTTCTGTTTTTTATTGCTAGTCGAAGTTTTCTTTGTGACCATTTTTCACCTGCTTGAATATATTCAATTCAAAAATCCTTGTTTAAAAATATACTTAATTTGATGAACAATTCAATCCACCTCTCGGATTTATTAGTGCGCAAATTGTATACCAAATCTTAAAACTTCAATTTAATTAGAGACTTATCCAAGTTTATTTCTAAAAACAATACACTTCTGCTAAAGTCAAACGATATAAACATAATGGTTTCCTCCGAAATCATTTTACAGGATCTCATAGCATAAAGTTAATAAAAACATGGAGTTACGAAATAAATTTCATAAATGAACGTATTTCAGAGGTTTTCTCTTCCTTGTAGGTTCACACGTGGGCTGTTATAGTTTGAACGTTTCATATCGGTATTTTCGTTCCATTAGTGGGATAAAACGATACATAATAGGGTTCTTTTGGGATTGAATGATTCCGATTCAACAAACATAGCAAAATCGGAACAGGTTCTCTCATTTATTTAAAAGTATTGATGATTCAACTAAATATTTTCACACTATACATTTTCTAAATTGTATTGAAAATATGACTCAGTTATGAAATGGTTTCATTTTCTTATCCTATTTTTCCAGGGATTTATATTCTCAATCATATTAACTCCCATGATGAGGAGAATTGCGCCGTATTTGGGATTTTTAGATCATCCAGGTGAAAGGAAAGTTCATAATCACGCTAAACCTTTGCTTGGAGGGGCTGCGATATTCATTTCCATCATTTTAGTTGTTGGTGGGGATCTGTATATCCTGAACTGGATTTTCCAGAATGACATTACCTTATTTGGCTGGTTTCCCAATGAATTAAGCGAGATATCCCTGTGGGCTTCGGGTTACATCCAAGTCAAGAATCAGCTGATCGGACTTTTTTTGGGGGGATTGGTATTATTTACCATCGGCTTAATAGATGACCGATGGGGCATGCATCCTATTGTCAAATTAATCGGTCAAATCATTGCCGCCGTGATCTTGTATATGGCCGACATACAAATTGCATTGTTCATCACTCAACCGGTCATCAATTTTATGTTGACATTGTTCTGGATTGTACTCATTACCAATGCTTTCAATCTTCTGGATAACATGGATGGACTTTCAGGCGGGGTCGCGATGATTGCCTTGATTCTGCTGGGAATTTCAACCCACCTTGTTCATCAGCAGGTTTTCATGTCTGCGATTTCTTTCGCCCTGGCGGGTTGCATTGCAGGATTCCTGCGATTCAATATTTATCCATCTAAAATATTTATGGGAGATGCGGGATCGCTTTTCGTGGGTTATTCTGTGGCGGCCTTAACCGTTTTATCGACTTTTTATCAGAGCGATACAGAAAACGCGGTCTCCTGGTCCGTCGTCATGCCTTTTGTTATATTGGCCGTGCCGATTTTTGATACACTATCGGTCATTTTTATCCGGATCAAAAACGGCAAACCCATTTATGTCGGTGATAAAAATCATTTTTCACATCGGCTGGTTGCTTTAGGAATGAGTCAACGCCGTGCGGTGTTTTTTATCCATCTGGTTACTTTGTGTGTTGGCAGTGCGGCATTGGTTCTTCCAGTAATCAACGAACCGTTTGGAGCCTATGTGGTTTTAACCCAAATCATTCTTTTCTTTCTAATCATCGTGATGCTGGAGCATATCAAAAACAACCACTCCAAGAAAAAAGAATAGACCATAAATCAAGTTCCTACTCAACATCAACCGCGATAAACTATATCACCTTTACTGTGCAATCCGTTGGAAGAGCTGTAGGGCAGCCCTCTTTGTTGGGTTGAACCGAGTTCATCGGCCGTGGTATCAGGACCTAAGCCGATCAAGGCCCATTGGTTTTCCCGTAAGGGTTCTAAACCAAGTATTTCTGCATTCCCCGGCCACAAAGCGGAAAAATTATTATCAAATCCGCTGATCGCGGGTTCATTATCACCATAGAAATAGGTTCCATCCAAGGCAATCACCAGCCTGTCACTGGTATTTGTGATTTTTCCAAAAAAGGGGTCATTGGGAATCGAGGCCATATACGACACCGGACTGGTTAAGTTGGCGAGAATACACCGCTGATTCCGTGCTGCATCATCCAAATTGTTCACTGAACACAACCCCCACCCTCGCAAACGTTCCAGTGCAATTTCGGAATTTTCATCCCAAAAGTCCACCAACATGGCATTATTATCTACACGGAAAGCTTGAATAGCCGTACCAAGATTTTTCATATCCCCTTGAGAACGTGCAATTTTAGCCCGTGTTTGGGCGTTGAGAAAATTCGGTACAGCGATAGCGGCCAATATACCAATAATCGCAACCACAATCAGTAATTCGATCAATGTAAACGACTGCGTTTTTTTCATTTTGATTTTCATGCGTTTTACCAATCCATTTAAAAAATTGCCCCTGTTGCCAAAAAACATGCGAACACTAAATCTAATAATATTTTCGAACTTGATAAGCGTTTAACCTATTGTATTAATTCATTTGAGAGATTGCTAGAGAAAAGTTTTTATCTGTTCAAAAAAATATTAAAGCGATTTATTTGAGGGAAAATGAATGATCAAGAGGATTTTTTTTCTTTGGTTAAGGAAAGTGAATGGAGAAATATTGAGGTTTCTTCCGTTTCTCCTACCGAACCTGCGGAAAATTGCACATAATTTTTCCCTGATCTTAACTCTAATGCAATGTGGTACTTATTCGGCTGTGAGGAACCTATACGTATGTTTTCCACTGGTAATTTGTTGACGGTCACATTGACTTCCGGAAGTGCAGTGCCGATCGCTTTACCGGATAATTCAGCGTCTAAGGTATAGACACCGCTTGTTAGCACATAGAGGTTAAACAAAGTTTTATGGACTGGGCTTGGTATTTCAATATGGGGGTAAAAACAATCGGATAAAGGGATTTTCCCCATATCGGGTTTTAACGGTTGTTCGTTTACCTGGGACAAAAGATATTCGGCGCAACGATCCCGCTTCACATGCTGTAAATAAATTTCCAGATGTTTGCTTGCTTTTTCCAAGTCTCCTAATTCCATCCATGCATTTCCTAGAATGAAATGAGAGCGGGGATTATCACTTACTGGCAGCTGGCTATATTCGAGCCATTGATCCCGGGTAATCTCATTGGTTGTATACCGAAGATAATAATACCAGTCATCAGAGGCCAGAACAGAATTTCTTAAAAGAAAAAAACAACGTCCTCTGCCATACATGGCTTCAAGAATGACCGGTTCATCCCCTTGGATTATTGCATTCGAGTAGGCTTCGATGGCCTTCTCATAGTTATTCATCCGCATGAGAACATCTCCGAGCCGGAGGAAAGGATGGCCGCCGCCAAACTCAGGATCTAACCGGATCACTTCACGAAAATAATGTAACGCTCTTTTTAAATCTTCGGGATTGTCAAAACGGGCATACGTATCCGCGATAATGCGTTTGTGCAGCAGCAACTGCAATAGATGCCGATGGAAATGGTGTGAGTTATATAACTCTTCAAAAAAAGCTTCCCCTTCCTGAAAAACAGAAATGGCCTCCCTGTACCTGCCTTGCCGGACTAATTCTTTACCGCGGCCATAAGCCACACCGGGTTGAGTTTTCTCAAAATGCAGCATATGGCTAGGATTGGAAGAGAGATACACAAACGTTGGGAAAGAAATAAACAGAATTGCTGCCCACAAACCAATTATCCAGATTTTCATGGTCATCGCTGCCGTGTTCCAATCGTTTTTTTTGGCCATGTCAAAGAGGCTTGATCCTTAAATCCTTAAATCGTATATAACTGTCCCTGCTGTGCATTTGCAAAGAAATATGTCCAAAACGATCAACGGTTTCGTTGCTTTCTGCAATCGGTTTCCCATTGATTAAAACAAGAGCGTGTTTCCCTTTCAACACAATCTGCATAAGAAACCAGTGTTTATTTTTAGAATACAATTTGGGAGCGGGAGATACATTGTAGATACTGCCGGTCATGTTTTTGGCGCCTTTGACATTATAAATCTGAACTTCATTCCCTCGATCGCCGGGTTTATTCCAGCGATAAAAGATGCCTCCATTCGAATGGTCACTCGCCCAAACATAGGCCCATAAGTGGAAGTCTTTGTATTCTTTATCCGTGATAGCGTAGCCATTGCCGTTACGGGCTACGAGTTCACCATTTTCTACTTTCCACTCCGCATTACCAATAATATTCCATCTCGTTAAATCTTTGCCATTGAACAATGAAATCCATTTTGATTTTTCATTGCCGCCCAGGTCTTTAATCCGAATATTTCTGAACCAGGCTTTCCCGCCATGGTCCTGAATGCCGATCGGCCCCCAACGTTTTCGCCATTTTAACCGAACATCCTCCCTGCAATTGATATCCTGTACCATTCGGCCATTTAAAGTGACTTTTAAATGGGGCCATTGACATGATATCTCCATTTGGTTCCACTCACCTGCAAGTTTTGCAGCATTTACTTTTGGAGGAAATACACCATAAAGAGCGCCGGCACAACCGTAGTCCAGCGTATCACGATCGTGACTATCCGTGATTTGTATTTCGCCTCCGATGCGTGAAAATCGGCCGTGCTCCGGTACGTGAAAAAATATTCCGCTGTTGCCCCTTGGAGCAATCTTGTATTCTATTCTCAAAATAAAATCTTCATATTCCTTTTCGGTACACAGCAAACGGCCTCCACCCGGCTCAAGAACAATCATTTCATCTTCAACAGAAAAAACATCCTCATTTCCCATCGGTATCCAACCACTGAGATCTTGTCCATTGAAGAGAGAAACAAATCCTTCTTCTTTCTCTTTCGGGGTAAGGTCATTGTTTGCGGCAACAGAAACAGTTAAAAAAGTGGAACCAAGAAAAAATACAATAACTAAAACAAAATTTTTGAATTCAAAACTTTTCCAATCTAATAACATCTGTATCTCCTTAAAAAGTACGTAACATTTTAACAACAGCGTACAATCCGCCTCAGCGGACTAAGATTGAGGACATCACAATTGGGGCAATCACTAGGATCGTAGGGTTGTCTCAAAACTATGTTAGATGAGGAGGATGCCACAACATAGGGAAAGCACATAGGTTTGCCCCTACCCTATGTAGGGATAGACCTATGTGTCTAACCTGTTTTGAAACCCCTTGTAGACCTTTGTGCCTACCCTCACTTTTTGTTTGCCCTCAAAATTATAATGAAATCCTAATTTTATTTTGAACCGAACACTCAAAAAAGCAATACTTCCCCGTTGATTGAATTGTCCTACCAGTCCATTTATACTAAATATCCGTATTACGACATCAATTTTGGAAGGAAACTAATGATTTTCCATTTAGATGATAAAGATCAATGGCAGCCGATTGTTGATAAACTTCGCCAAGAAAGCAAGACCATTGTCACCACCAATGGCACTTTTGATATCCTCCATGTCGGTCATATTCGTTTGATGCGTGAAGCGAAAGAACAGGGCGACTTTTTAATATTAGGACTAAACAGCGATAAATCCGTTAGGCAATACAAAAGTGAAAAACGGCCTATTGTACCGCAGCACGAACGTGCCGAGGTGGCAAAGGCCATTCGTTATATCGACATGATTCTGATCTTCGATGAGCCAGAAAGTCTCCATTTCGTTGAAGAAGTGAAACCCGATGTTCACGTGAAAGACGCAACGTATGGCTATAACCTCATCGAAGCACCTATCGTTCAAAGCTATGGAGGCAAGATTTATCTAGTGGAAAAAGACGAGCATTCCACCACCAACATTATTGAAAAAATTATCGACGTTTATAAGGATGAAGGATAAGAAGCAGCCAGACCAAACAACGTGTAGTGAAAAGAATGAGAATTCTCAGCCTATTGGCAAATTCAAATCATTTGTTTTTGGAACGATTGCCTGTTTACTATGTGTTTTGGCTGTTTTTATTGCACTGGAGTTGACTTTCCGTTCTCTCTATGACCGTGAAGAATCCCTCGATTGGTTGCAATTCCACCCTACCAGGCTTTACATCAATAATCCAGACCGTCCTGAGATTTACTGGAATACCCAATGGAATGTCAATTCTAGAGGATTTCGAGGACCAGAAATTGGAGAAAAACAGAAACCTCGAATTTTTTGTCTCGGCGACTCAAGCACATTCGGATATCGAGCACCCTACAAAAAATGTTATCCAGGCCGGCTGCAAACCTTGCTGCCGGAGTATGAAGTAATTAACGGCGGGACATTCGGCTATACAAGTTTTCAAGGACTGAAGCAGTTTGAAGAGACGTATCGAAAATTGAAACCCGATATTGTTACCATCGCTTTTGGATTTAATGACAGGCGGTATGTGGTGCGTCCCGAACTTATCGATAGTAAGGAAACTTTTACATATCTGTACCGTCTATACGGTTTTCACATGTTTTTAAGCCACAGCCGTTTTTATCAAGTGTTGATGCACAAAAAAATGGAAAACCGACTAAGGAAACACCCCCCGATTACTACGTTGGTTCCCCGAGTGAATACACTCCATTACCGTGAAAATATTGAACAAATCATAAAAATATGCCTTAAACGCAATATCGATGTCATCCTCATCGGCATCGGAGACAATCCCGAGATGTTTCGATTAGTATATGAAGGAGCTAAGAAACTTGAACAAGGAAATCGGGAAAAAGCCATCGAAATATTTCAGAAAGTGAGAGATGGGAAATATTCTGAAGACGCCCAAGTCATCGCAACCTATCTCCAAACCATTACCTTGCAGGCTATGGAAAGATTCGCAGAAGCCGACGCAATTCAACTGGATTATCCTTACTACTTTCATTTTCCGGGAGTGAATCCAATCAGAACGGCTCAAAGTTATTTTAAAGCATTAGAGGATTTGGGATTCCAAAACGATCTGCCGGTTATTTTTTACAGAGAATTGATCAATGACGACGCGGCGTACTATATCGATGAATGCCATCCAACCATCGAAGGTTACAAATACCTGGCTGAAGCAATAGCGCTTGAAATCAGCCATTTGAAAGAATGAAATCCGCCGCTCGATGCCCGCTCACCACGGCCCCTTCGATCGTTGCAGGAAGTCCTGTATTGGTCCAATCCCCTGCCAGAAATAAATTTGAAATTGAAGTTCCAGGCCCCAACCGTTGACGAACGTTTTGTGGTGTGGCTGAGAAAGTCGCCCGTGGCTCCCAAAAAACCTTCGCACAAATTGGATGTTTTTCTTTGGTATTTGGATAGATCACGTTTACATCGTCAATCGCCGCCTGAATCAATTCGGAGCGGCTCATCCATTGATGTTTTCGTGCGGCACTGGCAACAAGACACACACAATACTGTTTGTGTTCACCGGGATTCATGAAATTTGACCGGTGAAAAATCCACTCGAATGTTGTTCCCTGCAAACAACAGATTTGATCCTGCGAAAAAGGTTGTTCAAACCATAGATATACACTTAATATGGGGGAACTGCCCAATTTGGGAACAGAAATCCATGAGGATAATTCCGAACGGGCAATGATTTTTTGTAAATTCTCATGAGGAACAGCAGTTATACAAAAATTACAAGGAATATTTTTGCCTGAAAATAGTTCCACTCCTGAAATCCGATTGCCTTCCATTTTCAATTGTTTGACACGGCTATCAAGAAAAACTGTTCCTTCTCTTTCAGCAATAAACTCAACGGCTCTTTCACCCAATAGATTACTCAAAGGCGCTACCGGAATTCCCATCCGGGAATCTGCCGCATTCCCCATAAATCCTTGTTTCAAGACAACGGTAAAAAGGGCGGCATCGGCATGTCTGGGATCTTCATTTAAAGCGGACAACGCGATAGGCTCCCACATCAATTCGCTGAGAGTGTGGGATTGTTTATAGGCTCGACATAAAGATTTAACCGTTTCAAAGTGTTTCACTTGAGGAGAAAATTTAAGTGAAATACCAAACCGGCCGGCTTTTAGAATATCACTCAAACCGAGCGATTTCATGCGAATCAATCCAATTAAAAGATGGAACGGACCAGGTAAAAAAGAAGGGCATCGTAAGAAATCCTGCACTCCATCAAGGCCTCTATAATTTATATCCAGCGATTTTTGCAGACGGATTCCCTTGCTGGTTCCCAGCCGGTTCAATAGGTTGAAGGTCTCATGATAACATCCCATAAGGACATGCTGGCCGTTATCAACCCAATCCCCGGTTCTTCGATCCTGAATGGAATAAGTTCGCCCGCCCAGGAATGATTTTTGTTCGATCAAGGAGATTTGATATCCGGACTCAGCAAGTCTGGTTGCCGCCGCAATACCTGCAAAGCCTCCACCGATTACAACGATCTTGGCATCCATCGAACCATCATGCTCCAACGGCTGTTCAACCATTCTTTCAATGCGATTTGCAATTTTTTCTTGTTGGGTACACGGATACGGTGAGAGAAAACGTCATAATGATTCGCTTGTATATTTTTAAAAAGCTGGTAATAAATTTTCCGCATGATTTCCGCTGGAAATAACCGGTAGTGATCCCGTTTCTCGTAATGATCAAGCGCACGGTCAAAATAATTCTGGGCACGTTCCGCTTGAAATTTCATCAGCTCGATAAAGGCAGGAGTATAGGATTTGTTGAAAATATCCTTCTCGGTGTATCCAAACCGTTCAAGTTCTTCTTGCGGAATATAGATTCGGTTGATATCCGCATCTTCAGCCACATCTCTCATGATATTGGTTAGCTGAAGGGCTTTCCCCAGATCGATCGCATAATTCTTGGTTTTCGGGGAGGTATAACCAAAAATTTCGATACAAATCAACCCCACTACGGAAGCAGCCCTATAGCAATATTGCTCCAATTTCTGAAAGGTTTGATACCGTTTGCAGGTCAAGTCCATCTCCATGCCACTGATCAAGTCGTGAAGATATTCTTTGGGGATGTGAAAATGCTCGATGACCTGATGAAGAGCCTGGGTAATGGGATGAGCTGGCCGGTGGTCATAACAGGCATCCAATTCCCGACGCCATTCACCCAGTTGGATCCGTGCCGCATCAGTATCTTCATTTTCATCGACAATATCGTCCGTATGCCGGCAAAAAGAATAAATGGTAAAAATGGCGTCGCGTTTCCTTTTGGGAAGAAACAAAAAAGAATAATAAAAATTGGTTTTGCTGTCTTTCGTTTTCTCTTTCGTGTATTGGAATTCATTCACACTGCTGAACCCCTGCGCAAGGAATTACAATTGTCATTGCAAGCGAGGACGTTTGATCTACCGATACGATACATAGAGGGTAGAGCAGACGTCCCCGCCTGCGTTGTCACATCATTTAGATGGGAACAAAAGTTCCAAATTTCGCCGGTATCGTTTTATTTGCCAAAGAGACCTCAAGCCTAAATGTACAAAATCCAATTTGGAAAGTTTTGGCCGCTGATCAAAAACGTTGTAGTCATTTTGTACTGTTCTCTTCAAGATGCGGGTTCCTCCCAGCCAGGTGAACCGCAGTTCGGACGATAAAGGCCATTTCACCTGATCTAAAAGAGGATATCCTTCATCAAAAAGTTTCCAAGTTCTTGAAGTTTGAAGTTGCATGACCCGTTTGAAACGCTCATTATAAACATGGGCGTACAAATCTTCTACGGTATATCCTTCATGTTTCATATCCTTCAAAGGGATATAGATACGATCTTTTTTCAAGTCGATGGTAATATCCTGCCAAAAATTCGTTAATTGCAAGGCCGTGCAAATATGATCGGAACAGCTGAACAATTTCTCATCCCTGTAATTAAATAGATGCAAGATCAATCTTCCCACCGGATTTGCGGAAAACCGGCAATATCCCAAAACATCCTCATAGGAGTTATATCGTTTCACTGTGACATCCATCTTGAAAGCATGGAGCAACCCTTGAAACAATTCTATAGGTAAATCACATTCCGCAACCGTTTTACTCAGAGCAATGAATATTGGATGTTCAGCTTTCCCTTCATAACAGTCGATCAATTGACGATTCCAATCATTGAGCAAGTCCAAGCGCCGGTTTTCATAAAGTTGTTCGTCGGCAAAATCATCCGCGACGCGGGCATAAGCATAAATGGCAAACACATGGGGTCTTAAGGATTTTGGAATAAGAATCGAACCCACCGGGAAGTTTTCATAGTGGGAAACCGTTAAGTCTTTACAAAACTCATAGGCTTCCAGCACCGTCCAAGTTCCTCCGGAAGGATGATAAGGGATTTTATAAAATGTACCCAATGTTTCCAAAGATGATCGCATAGTCCTCTTTTCCTGGGAGTTATGGTATCATAATCACATGAAAGACTCCAAGGGAAGAAGGAATTATCTATGAATCAGCATATCTCCCCAAAACCTATCTATTCCCGTTTATACAAAGATGACGAATCGGCCAAGCGGGCACGGCGTTTTTTTGGAGCCGACTTCCTCTTTGTGATTGCGATACTCGCCATCGCTTTGATTTATTTTTGGCCTCGAATGTTTCAACCGACAGGAAAGTATGTATCGGAAGCCGATGCCAGTGAAGTGTTTATCACTCTAAGTGAAATTAAAGATATTTTCTTCAATACAGTTACCAAACAAAATTTGGATCAAGATAAAAGATTCAAACAGAGTATAGATTCACAAACAATGAATAAATTGACCTCGATGGCTGCATTCCAGGTTCGAGAAGAGCCTTTTACGGCTAAGGCGGTATTGTTAAGTGCTTCAGCGGAAATAATGTTAGGCAGTGGAGAATTTCCTGTTCCTTTTCCTCTAGTCCAGCACATTATCCAAAAACAAAAAAAGGGAGCGCATGTTCATACTGAACAGGGTATCGCCTCGTTCTTGCTTCATGACATTCTTCCGGGAACGGAAATACGAGTTGTCGTGGCAAAACGTTATAAACCTTTATTCCAAATCGAGAAATAGCCTTAGAACATTCAAAATCGGTTAAAAAGTACCATTAGCCGAAAATACGATCACGCCGCTTTTGGTTGTATTCCAATTTTTCTTCAGGCGTCATCTTTGAAAAATCGGGTTCCTCTTCATCAAATAAGCGCATGGTTGAATTTTGAGCGGGATTTCTTCCAGATGTTACAGTCCCAGATTCTTGGGTTACCGGCGAGGAAGGTGATGAAGCCGCAACGGGTCTGGGGGAAGGTGCACCGGCCGGAATTGTAACGGTACTTCTGCCGCCAGCATAACTCATGGCTTGCTCGGTCAGCTGCATATCATCCTCAAGAGAGCGATGAGGTTTCAAGTTCATTTCCTTCAAAACACTATGATAGGCCCGGACGGCTTCTTCGGGGCTGATTTCGCCATCGACTATCATTCGTAAAAACTTGACAAAAGCAAGCTGATTTTCTGCATTATTGATTTTTCTCCCGAACAAAGCGACTTTAGCACCATATTTTTGTGCCTCAGAAATCAGTTTGAACGCATCATAGGTTGTACCAGACGATCCTCCTAAAACACCTACAATCAAATGAGAATCATAATGGGCCATTTCTTCCATGGCTCGAGGCCCATGGTAGACAATTTTAAGAAAAAGAGGATAGCCTTGCTGTGTCACTCCGGCTAAAGCCCGAACGATGCAATCGTTGACAAATTGGCCGATTTTATCCGGGTCCACTGCATTGGGAACATTGGGATCGAAGACTTCAAGAAAATAGCGGAATCCTTTTTTTTCCGCTTCAAGTCTGAATTCTCTGAAACGCTGCAACGTTTCAAGATCACGTTCAAGGTCGTTATTGAATGTGATGGAATACAATCCCAGATTAGCTCCTAAAAGCCTTTCGTCCGGTGTACACTCATATTTACCACACTGAAGATGGTCAATTGTGGCCGTTCTAAAAGGTCTGGAAGCCATTGTGTGGTAGCTGGCTCCACGAATAACATGAATATCCGTCGTGTCATTGACACGTCCAGCAGGTGTCACCGGGGAGTTGTCGAACAAACGTTCTTGAATCGTAAGCACTTCATTGGAACTGGCTGACATCAACATGATGTCCACGAGTTCCTGCCGCGTCACTTGCCGCATCATTTCCCGGTATTCCTGGATGCTGCGAAAGTTCAGTTCACCATGATGATATTCGGGGGAATATTGCCCGCAGGACATAATGCCTCTGGCCATGTCGGCATCTTTCGCATCGGCAATAATAAAGGCCTTCGAATTCGGATTTGCGTGAATCTCCGCAAGTTTTCTGTCTAAAGATTTTTCTACCATAATCACTCAGCTCAAAATTGGATTTTCTTTCAAATTTTTGAAATGCTATTAAAATTTAGCGCCTTATTTCCTTTTTATACAGGGAAGAAGGTTCTGTTATACTGAAAACTATACAACTTCAAGGGTTTATTGTGCAAGACCTTGGACACACTGGATTGTACCGTTATCCTGGACGGACCTCAGCGGCGGGAATATTGTGGCCAACGAATCCGTCTCACCTGTAATGTAGAATTTTTTTGACAAATTCCTGATTTTACATAGTATATTGGATGATGAAAATCTTCGTCCAAATGGAGAAAATGCAAATGAAAACCGCCAAAGAAATTATTACGCGATGGAAAAACTTCCTCCGGAAGAAATACGCCTAATTATTCGGCACTTTGAACCCGAAGAGGAATTTTCCGGCGATGTCGTTCATCAAATGTTTCAAGCAAAAAGAGACGATGAGCAAGGAATCAATATGAGTTCAAAACTGGAAGGTGAAGAAATTACAAACTCTTTAGACCGGTAAAATTTTTGGGGCCGGAACACACAGTCAATTATACGAATAAGCACCCATCAATACGATTCAGTACTTTGAATTTGTTCCAATTCTATCTAAGATTAATTATTTTCTAATGCAAATTTTATCGCAGAAAAAAACTACAGGTTGCGTTACTTATCATTCGTTTTAACGTATCTAAATTGATTTTTTTGGTAGTCTAATCAAACGTTCATGCAGTTGGAGATAAAGAAATGAATTCACCTCAAAAACAGTGGTCTAAACCCGGATTTATCCTCGGAGCAGCGGCTATCATTTTTGTATGGCTTTTGTTGAGTTTACCGGGTATTATTGACCGCTGGCTGTATCATTGGTATCAAGATCAAGTCGAATCCTACAAGTATGCAAGCGCTAGCACGGTGCACTCAAAAATCTATGGACTGACTCCTGTTGAAAGCCATTTACACTATCAAAATTTGATGCTGGAAGCGGGAGAAAAAAACGAAGTCCAGCAGAGATATAATCAACTCGCTGAAAAACATCCTGAAAATGCCACATCAATAGCCCTGCGAGCCAGAGTGGTGGATGATCCTCAGCTCAAACAGGATTTATTGAAAAAAGCCGAAAGGCTCGACCCGGACGATACCGCCTGCTTAACCGTAAAAATAGAGGAACTCTTAGAAAAAAGCCAAGCCTCCGAAGCTCAAGCCGTTCTCCAAAAACTGAAAGGGGGTTCCTGGCTTAAACCCTATCTGGCAGCCAGGATCGCATGGGATACCGGTCAAAGAGAACAAGCCGATGAGCATTTCAAACAAGCGCTTCATTTCAAAAATACTCCTCTTTCCGTCGGCATTACATATGCACGTTTTCTAAGTGAAAAGCCTAAAAAGCAACCGGATATCAATCCATTCAACGCCTGGAAAGATGAAAAAATACAAAACGATCCTCTCGCCACGGCCTATCGAGTGACGCTTTCCGGCAATAGTATTACCAAGAAACTGGACTCCCTGGCATCGGCATCACTTTATAATCCCGACTCGCTCACTGTGTTATCAAGATCAGCAATAAAACAGGGTGAAATGAACACGGCTTCGAAACTGTTGAAACGAGCCTTGCGAATTCAACCGGATCACGTTCCGGCTCTGGCTTATCGCGGGATTCTGGCTTTGGAAGAAGGAGACAAACGAAGAGCAGTTTCAATTTTTTCCACCGGTCTGCACAACGTTAAAAAGGACTATAACAAAGAATTTCACCACAAATTCGGCATATTGCTTTTAAAGGAAGGACTGACAGATTATGCCATGCCCCATCTGGCAAAAATATGGGGAGATCCAACAAAAAACCTTCAGATACTCAAAATAGCGGGACAAACACAATTGGCCCTCGGTCAATGTGAGAAGGCACTTAAAACTTTCGAAAAAGCGAAAGGAATTCGTCCACTTGATAAAGAGGTGCTCAAAGGGCTGGGACAGGCGGCCAAGGTCTGCGGAGATACTGCCAAAGCCATAAGTGCGTATGCGGACATCGTCAACCATTATTTTGATGATATGGACGCACGGGATAATCTGGCCAGACTCTTTGCCGAAAAAGGGGAGATTAACCGTGCGATAGCACTTTATGATCTATATCTGCAACGTTATCCCAACAGTGGACTCGCTTATGTCCATGTAGCCAAAATTCACAATAATTACGGAAACAAAAATAAAGCGATTCAAATCTTGAAGAATGTGCTCCAAAAAAAGCTTAAAATCAAAAACCGCGAATTAATCCAAAATACCTTGAAAGATATTCAAGATACTGACTCCTCTTAACCGGTAGACTTCAAAATATGTAATCCACAAAGATATTCAATCAATTCCTGGACAAGGCAATCCAACGGTTTCAAACCATCCAGTATTAAATCGGCATAAATCCGTGATGGAAGTATGTACTTGTAATACATAGGGCGAACCGTTTTTACATATTGCTGTGATATCGATTCCAAACTTCGGCCCCTTTCGGCATAATCCCGCTGGATACGGCGCAGAAGCCTGATATCGCCGGGGGTATCCATAAACACCTTTCCACGAAGAAAAGGGATCACTTCAGGAATAGCGAATAACATAATCCCTTCTACCAAGATCAATTCTTCCGATCGAATCAATTGTGTTCCGGTCCGGCAGTGGCTTGGGTAATCGTAAAGCGGAGCTAATACGGATTTTCCGGAAGCCAGTGAATTTAATTGCTCTAGAAATAACGTGGTATCCAGCGCATCGGGACAATCAAAATTTACCCGCCAGCGCTCCTCCAACGAACAATGTGAGAGATCACTGTAATACCAGTCTAGTGAAATCAAAGAAACGGTTTGGGGAAACTGCTTAATGAATTCGTTTACCAGCGCTGTTTTCCCGCTGCCTGAACCACCGGCAATTCCGATTATTGGAATGGAAGTGTTATTTTCGATCATTCCAACGAAAAGGATGAAAATCTATTTCTAAATAACTGGGCAAGTTTATTTAAGTTGGAAATAGATGTTAACTTTGAGTCCGGGTGAAATACTTGATTAATTGTAACGAATTCCCAAACTCCGGTTGATGTTGATATTGAACATCATCCATCAACGTTTTGATGATTTGGAGACCATACCCCCGCATTTTGGTCCTGTCAGAAAAATCGGTTAAAGGCACCGCCTTATTGAATTTTGTAGAAAAATCTTTTCCCCGGTCATGCACCTTGACCCGCAAGCATTCAGAGTCAATTAATAACTCAACACGTACTTTGGTATATGGTTGTTCTCCTTCCATTTCCCGAATGGCTTGTATGGAATTTGAACATGCTTCATCAATGCAAACTTCTAATTGGAGAGTTTCTTTTTCAGAAAATCCCAAATGATGCGCCAGGCAGTTGATGACATGCCGAACCACCACTAGAAATTGGGGGCTAGCGTCAATCTCAATCGCGATACCTGAGTTACAGAGGTCTTTCCAAACCATCCGCACTCCTACTTATACTTAAATACAAACGATGTTGATAACAACATCAACCTCTTTTTTGTATGATATGATTTAGTTAATTTACTCAAATCAGCATTAATAATCATCTTCGGCATGGACTTCATCTGTATCTTGACCGGTTGATTTTTGTTCTTCTGCAAAGGCTTTTTTGGCCGTTTCCACATCGTCGTAAATCCGTACAAGACGTGAGAATCCAAGCATATCAAAAAGATTCCGTATTTTCGGAGCCATATTCGCCAGTTTTAAATCACCGTCATATTGTCTTACTTCCTGGAGCATTCCCATAAGCACACCCAAACCGGCACTGCTTATATAGCTCAATTCACCAAACTCAACGATCAGGTGGTACTCTCCTTTTTCGATCAGCTCCTGCAAATGGTCTTGCAATCTGGGGAAAGTACTCGTGTCTAGATATCCTTGAACCTTAACGATCTGGACCGATAAACCATTCACAGAATCTGTAGTTGTT
>CAZXSQ010000030.1:385-23456 GCA_964643335.1 uncultured bacterium | reverse complement strand
CCTTCTCGGGTGCGTCACCGGTGCAGTAGCCGGCCTGGTTGCCATAACACCCGCTTCGGGATTTGTTTCTGTACCCTCTTCTCTAATAATTGGTATAGGAGCCGGTCTGATATGCTATTTTGGCGTCAATTTTTTGAAAGAAAAATTCGGCTACGACGATTCGTTGGACGTTTTCGGTGTCCATGGACTGGGAGGCACATGGGGAGCATTGGCAACCGGCATATTCGCCAGCACCGCCGTAAATCCCGGTGGGGCGGATGGACTTATTTATGGAAATGTCTCACAATTTATTGTGCAAATCATCAGTGTTGTTGCTGGATGGGCTTTAGCAGGTATCGGAACATTCATAATTCTTCTTATCGTAGGTGCTATCGTGCCGTTGCGCGCAGCCCGTGAAGACGAAGTTGCAGGACTAGATATTTCCCTGCATGGAGAAGTCGCATACAATTATAGCTCGGCTGGAATGAGCAAAATTCAGGAGTAAAAATCATGAACAAAATTGAAGCAATCATTCGTCCGCATAAATTAGAAGATCTTCGCCTGGCCTTGGAGGAGATCGGAGTAACCGGCATGACGGTCAGCGAAGTCCGCGGATTTGGCCGCCAGCGGGGACATTCTGAAATCTACCGTGGAAGAGAATACACCGTCGTCTTCCAACCGAAAATAAAAGTTGAAATCATGGTGAAAGAAGACATCACGGAACAAGTCATCGACACCATTCGCACTACCGTCAACACCGGCCAGGTCGGTGACGGCAAAGTATTCATCTACCCAATCGGTGAAGTAATCCGAATCCGCACAGGCGAACGTGGAGCCGAAGCACTATGAAACGACGCAGGAAACTGATTCCAAAAACTGTAAAGAAACCATCAAAACTGGAAATTCAAAATGCCATTAATGAAATCAGACGGCTTCGAAAAGGTGTTACCCTCGGAGACATGACGATCAAAGAAATGATTGAAGAAAAAAGAAAATATTAAAACTGTCGTTCAAAATGTTTGGGATTATAAGTCTCCTTCGATCTATCATCCCAATAGCTATCGCTATCCTCGTGAAAACGCCGCTCGAGTGCATCCCGTTTTATAACCTTTTGGATCAATGAAATAGGCGTAAAAAGTAAATAATAGACCAGGGACAAAATAATTCGCGAATTAATCCATCCCAGCACCATCGCGAATTTCATCCAATATTTATGGATGGGACTTAAAAATTGCGGATACACAATCGCAGGAAGCAAAAAAACAATCCCAGCTATGCTCCACAAAACATAAACCGTAATCCAATGTTGTTTCCAAACCGCAATCAGGCTGAAAAGGCAAATCACCACCGCCATCATCAACCCGAATTTCCGGAGATCTTTTGCATTTGGAACCTTATACTCAATTTTAGTCAATTTGTTTCTCCAATCGTAACGCCGGCATCTTGCCGGCTAAAGTGCCGCCGAGACGGCGGTGTTACATGAATTTAATCCAACGTAAATTGTTTACGCCAATCAACATTGTCTTTCAACTCAGGCTGCTCACGCTTATCCAGAATGAACCGGCCAAGAACCAGGTAATCCATCTCCGTCCGCATAAAACACACATACGCATGTTCGGGAGAACAAACAATGGGTTCACCACGAACATTGAATGATGTATTTACCAACACAGCGCAGCCTGACTTTTCCTCAAAACTCTTCAATACATCATAGTATCGCGGGTTGTCTTCCCGCTTCACTGTCTGAACACGTGCAGAATAATCAACATGGGTGATCGCAGGAATATCCGACCGCGGTACATTCAATTTTTCAATTCCGAACAATTTATTTTGATCGTCTGTCATATTGATTCGCCGTTCTTCCCTCACCGGCGCAACCAGGAGCATGTACGGCGATTCTTCCTTCATCTCAAAATATTCATTCACTTTTTCTCTTAAGACAACCGGTGCGAATGGCCGGAAAGACTCACGGAATTTGATTTTGAGGTTCATTTTCGACTGCATTCGGGGAGACCGCGCATCCCCCAGGATACTGCGGCTGCCAAGCGCTCTTGGCCCAAACTCCATGCGTCCTTGAAACCACCCCACAACATTCTCATCGGCCAACAACTCGGCTACAACCGAAGCTAATTCATTGTCGCTGACTTCACGATACGGTACACCCAGGCCCTCAATGTATTGCTTCAACTCTTCATCGGTATATTTTGGTCCCAGCAGAGCAGCTTTCATTCTGTCTCTGCCGTTCTTCTGCGGAAGTGGATTGTCCAGATAACGATGATAAACGGATAACGCCACCCCCAAAGCGCCTCCGGCATCTCCCGCCGCTGGTTGGATCCATATATTCTCAAAAGGCCCGTCCCGCAATATCTTGCCGTTCGAAACACAATTTAATGCCACGCCGCCCGCCAGACAAAGATTTTTCAAGCCAGTCTCACGCTGAACAAACTGCGCCATACGCATCATGGCTTCTTCTGTGACTTCCTGTACAGAACGAGCCAGATCCATTTCTCTTTGCGTAATGAGCGACTCCGGTCTACGAGGCGGTCCACCAAACAATTTGTCGAAATGGCCATTGGTCATGGTTAAACCCGACAAATAATTAAAATACTTCATATTAAGACGAAAAGAGCCGTCTTCCTTCAAATCGATCAATTCATCCATGATAGGTTGGACATATTTCGGTTCCCCATACGGGGCCAATCCCATGACCTTGTATTCACCTGAATTCACCTTAAACCCTGTATAGTAGGTAAATGCTGAATAGAGAAGACCTAACGAGTGAGGAAATTTGGTTTCACCCAATATCTTTATTTCCGTCCCTCGTCCATAGCCATAGGTTGTGGTAGACCATTCTCCAACGCCATCAATAGTCAAAAACGCCGCTTCGTCAAATGGAGAAGGATAAAAAGCGCTGGCCGCATGGCTTTCATGATGATCACCGAAAAGAATGGGGCCATCATAATCCTCCAGGTTCTCACGAATAATTTTGGGCAGCCATAATTTTTCCTGTAACCACAACGGCATCGCCATCAAGAAAGAACGCAGCCCGGATGGAGCCACCGCTAAATAAGTTTCCAGAATCCTCTCAAATTTAACAAATGGCTTGTCATAAAAAGCAACATAATCCAGCTGCTTCGCCGTGATTCCCGCTTCTTTCAAACAAGCCTTGATGGCATTGGTTGGAAACGAAAAATCGTGCTTGATGCGGGTAAACCGCTCTTCTTGAGCAGCCGCGATAATTTCCCCACTGTCACCAACCAGGCAAGCCGCGCTATCGTGATAAAAAGCTGAAATTCCTAATATATACATGGTTCTCCAAGTGAAAAATGGAGCATTAAATGGAAAGCCCCATTTGTTATACTCTTTATTGAAGTCAAAAAAACTTTATGACATTTCGTTTTTAATTCCCCGAAAACGATGAATTGAATCGTCACGTTACAAATACAATTATAATCAATAATTATTGAACAGAAAAGCGTATAGTTTTTCTGTAATTTTGTTTTTCAAAGACAAAAATCAATCAGTCAAGGAAAAATGAATCAAGACAGGAAGATCATCCACCACTAATTCAACAGTATCAGGACTATTTCTCATGGAATTCCATTTTTCTCTGCCGATTTGCTTCAAATCCGGAGCGGCAAGGTCAAAGATTTTTTCTTCTCCGAAAACAGCAGGCAAGACATGACCGCTTAAAACGTTAAGCAACTCTTTCACTGAATCATCTGCTTGTTCAATAACAGCCTCGTCTTCCACATCCATTCCCAAAACATTGGCGGCAAGTTCAAGGCGCATTTCATCAGTGACGGCAATCGATATAATCCCTTCGCGAGGCCCAGTGAATTTCAAAGTGGATTGAACAAAATCACGAACGTAGGCATCCGGTTCCCCTGCGTCTGAATCATCAACAAACATAAAGGCGAAATGCTCAAAAACATCATCAGCAACACGTATCAATGTATCATTATGTTCAGCCGGCATTATCGCTCTCCATTTCTTTTAATACTGCATTTCGTATGGATCCTGGAGTGAATGGTTTTCGAATGATGTCTTTGACACCTTTCGCTTTGAGATGCTCGATCCGTTCTTTGCTCCCTTCAGTAGACACGACAATGACTGGAATCGACTTCAGCACAGTATCCTCCTGCATGACTTCAATCATTTCTTCACCGGTCATTTCCGGCATGTGGATATCGCAAAAAACCAAATCGACCTGCTTTTCCCGCAATGCTACAAGTCCTTTCTTCCCATTGGAAGCATAATGAAGTTCATTAACAGGCACTTTCGCCAGTTCCAATGTCTTGGTAATTACCGTTTTAACAAGTTTTGAATCATCGACTATCAGAATATTGTACGACATAACTTACCTGACACGATTTCCAACAAAAAAAGATTCTAACTGTTCCACACCAATTTGGATCAAACTGATCATTCTTCCAATGCGCGAATATTTTTCATTTGAACGTTTTTCAATTTAGGGAATAACGGGTAATAAAGTCCTTCACTACCTGTACCAATCCCCATCAATAAAACGAATGAATCCGCTGTATTGATAAGATCGGCTAAGCGTAAAGATGAAGTGCAGCCATATCCGGTTGATGATGCCATTTTGGCAAGGATTTCTTCCCGTTGATTCATAACGGTTGTTTTACACCCCTGGTCTTAATCGTTGTAGTTCCCGTTGCTATATATAAATACATCGTTCGAGGGGTCGCTCCACCAATATCTTCACCCTTAATTAAAATATTATTTTTCCAAAGTACTTTTCTGAGAACTGTGTAATTCCGCTCCCCTGTCTTAAACATATCATTAGCCTGAAAAAAGTTCCCTGCTCCCGCTACTTTCGCTATTAACCGGCTTTTCTGAGCTCCTTGACTACAAAGGGCATTCAAAAACAGTTCAACCCCAGTATCCACAAACATTTCAGGATTTTCTTTGGCCCTTTTTGGGTTTGCCTTGGACAATGGCAATAAGCAATGTATCATTCCCCCAAGACAAGCAGCCGGATCGTACAACGTCAATCCCACACACGAACCTAATGAATAAGTCACAATAACGGAATGCTTATCGTTAGTAATTTTCATATCAGAAATACCGACAATGATTATCTTATTGCTCATCAGTTTCCGTTCAATTGGCCAAATCACAAAAAATCCCAATCCTCAAAAGGATATACTCATCATGGTATGGACAATTGTATCCACAAAACCATGAAAGGTAATTCCAGGAAAAATAAATTCAGCATTTTTTATTGAAAAATTGTCTGAGGGGGTTGTTGAAAAGAAGAATAACCTGAAAAAGAATTAAAATCTTAACCGGGTTCTGGCATCAAATTTAAATTCCTCTCTTTATCCAATCCAAACATCACATCGAGGATTCCCATCGCAGCAGCGGCATTATCTTCCATAGCCTGCCCAAGGGATAAGTGCATGTCTTTCATTCGTGCTTCTAATTTTTCCAGTTCAATTTCGCGTTTCTCTTTCTCGTTATTTTCAATTTCCCGTGTGAGTTGTTGTTCCTTTCGACGTGATTGTTGCAGTTGAACTCGATCCCCGTTCTCTAATGCCCGGTTTTGTTCCATAAGTGCTCGGGCCAGATTTTGACTCAAACGAGTATCTTCATTTTTTAACTCTTGTTCTTCTTGTTCGAGTTCTTCTTCAGTCGGCTCGTCCGATTCTTTCAAAAGAGATTGGGGAGAAAAAGCGGAATCGTCTTCCTCTTCTTCTGCTTCGTCCGTTTCACGGGCTTGGTTATTTCCAGCTCCTGCAAGAACCTGATCAGGCAAAAAACCGTTGCTGTCCGCACGCGAGACCAATGTAGTCAGTCCGCCGTTGTACACTGGACTGGATAATCCCAATCCCAAAGTAAAAGTTCTGTTTGAATAGAGAACATCTTCTCCTCTCGAAATTGCACGGGATCTTAAGCGGGTTTCATTTCGCTGTTCCTGAGAGGCGACGAGCAAAGCGGTCTGTTCAGGAGGCGCAGCCAGACGCACGGCAGGCTCGCCCGGATCAGGCCGGAAACGAACCATTGAACTACCACCAACGCTTGTAGGACCGCTAACCATTTGCTCTCAATCCAAATATAATAAGTTATTTTACTCAGAAATAAGAACCAATTTCATCTAATGATTTTGATTGCAACAACATTTCTTCAATTTGTTTAAGTTTTCCAAGGGAATCAATATTTTTCACGCGCTCACACAGTGGAAGTGCTTCTGCACCGAATTTCAATTTCAAGGCTAGTTGGATTCCATCCTGCAAGCCCACCAGTATTCCTTTCTCTACTCCTTCTTCTCTTCCTCTCTCTATCCCTTTCTCTATCCCTATTTCAATTCCTTCTTGTTTCCATTTTTCTGCAAGCGTAGGCATCACTTTTTCTCCCCGAATTGACAAAGCTTTTTGAACACTTTGCTGGATTGTTTTTTCATCGATCTTTTCTGAAGCCTTTACCAGGTATTTTAATGCGGTTTCTAAAAATTCCAATGCGGTTTGCTCGCTTTCTAACTGGCTAAGAAGAATGCATATGTACTCGAACCACTTTCCAATATCGTCACTGAAAATATGCTTGAATAAAGAATACACTACACGGTATAAAATCTTTCCCTTGATTTGCTTATCACTGTATCGGGATAAATCACTCAGCTCATACTGAAAATCAGGGATGTAGTTTGCGTATATTCTTGCTTTTTCCACTATATCACTAAATTTTCTGCCAACGTTCCATTTTTCTACGCCATGATAAAAAACAAGGGGAATAATGACTGGGAACTTGCTGCTTTTGAATTGCTTTTGATGAGTATTCCATATATTCACCATATACCGCAACAGTTGTAAAGCAGCCATGGAATCCGGATGGCTTTTATGTTCGAAAAGAATATAAACAAAGACCTCTGAATCTTCCTTTGTACTCACCTTGTAAAGCAGATCAGAATAATGTTCTTTAAGTTCCGGGTCAACAAAAGTATCCTTGCCAATTTCTAACGTGTCCAAATCAAGAGCAGATAACACCTCAGTTGGCAGAAAATTTATCAGATGGTCCTTGGCCACCTCTTTTTTCGAAAAAGTCTCCTTGAAAAAACTATCATGTGGTGAAATTATTTCGGACATAGTTTTCCCATTGAATAACTATAAACCTACCCATTATCGGTTATCGGTAATATTATTCATATCTTTAGTTGAAAACGGACTTAAGTGCCATTCCAGAAATTAAGAGATAGACTATCCTTTATCCAAATTAAAAATCAAACGCGGATAAAAATGTACTACTATATTAAACAGGAGAATATGATGCATATCTTCAAACATTTTCAAATTTTATCACTGTTTATCGTATTCCTCTTCCTTTCATCCTGTGCAACGGTTCCGATAACGCAAAGAAACCAATTGACTCTCGTACCCGATTCCCAATTAATCCAACTCAGCGCGGATAGTTATCAGGAGGTACTTAAAGATGCAAAACTATCGACCAATCCGAAAGAAGTGGAACCCGTAGTCCGAGTGGGAAAACGCCTGGCCAATGCCACAGAACAATACCTGCAAAGTCAGGGATTGCCCACGGATCATTTCAACTGGCAATTCAATGTCATCAAAGACGACGACACCATCAATGCATGGTGCATGCCGGGCGGCAAAATCGCCGTGTATACCGGCATACTTCCTATCGCACAAAACGATGCGGGTTTAGCCGTGGTTATGGGACATGAAATCGCACACGCTGTAGCCAATCATGGCAATGAGCGCCTCAGCCAGGGATTATTGGTTCAATTAGGTGGAGCGGCTTTATCCGTCGCATTACAAAAACAGCCGGAACAAACGCAGCAACTCTTTATGCAGGCTTACGGAGCAGGAAGCCAGGTCGGCGTACTTCTGCCTTACAGCCGTTTGCACGAATCCGAAGCAGACCGCATCGGCATGATACTCATGGCCATTGCTGGTTACGATCCTCGAGAAGCCATTCCATTCTGGCAGCGGATGAATCAAGCAGGCGGTGAAAGACCGCCCGAGTTTCTTTCCACACATCCAGCACCAGCCAGCCGAATCGAAAATCTTCGCCAATATTTACCCGAAGCGCTAAAGTATTACCGTCAGTAGGAATTTGTTGAACATCAACGTTTACATCTTACTCTGGCTGCCTACCATTCTTCATCCTTTTTTGCATTTTAATATCTGGTATCCAGCATGGGTAATCCCTTTTCACAAATTCAAGAATTATTTTCTCTCATTTCCTTACATAAAACCGTCCCTATATCACCAAATTGACACATTTTAAGTTAAATTATATTACATATGTGTAACATATATTAATATTTGTATTTGATTTCTTCAAAAAAATGGTATAGTGAATATATAATAGTAGTCTGATTAAAATAAGCTGCATACTTTCCAGAAACAGCCGAGTCGGATAGGTGATATCATGGAAAATACAAAATCAAAAAAAATTCGCCGCAAGCATATTAAATGCGCAGTCTGTGGTATGGGCTTTAACTCTGAATTCGATGAAGAGATTAATACATTTTCTATCTATCATCCTGAAACTCATAGAAACAAAACTTTTGAATGCGAGACATTATTCTATGAAAATTTACTCTATATCTATACCTTCATTCACAAAGCCGAATACAGTATACCAATGGAAATTGTTATTCGGAATATTAACTGGGAAAATGCAGTATATCTCAAAAAAGACATGATCAACTGGTGCCTTTCTTGCGGATACTTGAATATTGACAGTTTAAAGCGCTTAACTGTGCCTCCCGCAATCAAAGATGTATGGAAAGAAATCTTTGCCATCTATAACATGAACACGCCTGAAGCCAAAGCAAAGGCAATTGAATATCTTAAAGCCGCTCTGCGCTGCTATCTGGAAGAACTCGAACCCGTTGAACCGGATGAATTGATTGAGAAAGACAACCAGATAAAGACCCTCACAGAACAGATTGAAGAGTTAAAAACCAAAGCACGCCAAAAAAAGAGAGTAGGTGGAATGGCCACGGCGGATATAACAGGTGCCCGTTCAAGAGATGTCAGATCAAACCGTTAAATGTTATCCTCCTATATCACTGCTTTTAGCTTCTTGGAAAGGCCGAATCTCCTGAAAGTGTCTCAAAACTATGTTAGATGAGGAGAAAGCCACAACATAGGGCAAAAACATAGGTTTGCCCCTACCATATGTAGGGTTAGACCTGTGTGTCTAACCTGTTTTGAGACAATCCCTCCTGATGAGCCTTTGTGATTATTTTGAAAGCATTCAAGAAGAAGAGGCTCGGCAGGAACCTTGAACTCCCTAACAAGATAACCGCTTTACGATTTTCACATTCCTTTGACCTAGTTCTTTCCCTTCGAAACTATCCCATTCTATGGATAATAAACCAAAGATCATTTCTAAATTCAATAGGAAGGTATGTTGCAATGAGACTTTTACATTGGACAGGGATATCATTATTCATACTACTCACTTGTTTTGGAAATTGTCCGGCATCGGCTTCAGAATCCCAAAAGGTTACAAACCATGAAACCATTCTTTTATGGCCCGGCGGCGCACCAGGAGCCTCCGGAGACGAAACCAAAGACAAACCTTCGCTCACAATCTATTTACCACCTGAAGAAAAAGCCAATGGCACCGCAGTAGTGATTTGCCCGGGCGGCGGTTATCGGAAACTGGCCATGGATCATGAGGGCCACCAGGTCGCGAGGTGGCTTAACTCCTTCGGTGTGGCAGGATTTATTCTCCAATACCGGCACGCCCCTGATTATCATTACCCAGCGCCTATACTGGATGGTCAAAGAGCAATCCGAACTGTCCGTTCCAGGGCAAAGGAGTGGAACGTCGACCCGAACCGTATTGGAATACTCGGTTTCTCCGCAGGCGGCCATCTCGCTTCAAGTATAGGAACTCATTTCGATGAAGGCACGCCCGGCGATGATCCTATCGAACAAGTCAGTTCCCGCCCCGATTTCATGATACTGATTTATCCGGTCATATCATTTACAACCGAATATACCCACAAAGGCTCCAGAAGGAATTTACTAGGCGAAAATCCGGATGATGAATTGGTAAATCGCTTTTCCAATGAAACCCAAATTACAAACGACACCCCACCGGCTTTTCTGATTCATGCCTCGGGTGATACCGGCGTACCGGCTGAAAACAGCGTTCTTTTTTATCTGAACATGAGAAAAGCAAACGTGCCGGCAGAAATGCACATCTTCGAAAAAGGAAAACACGGTTTTGGATTATATCCACGGCCACCGGTTGAATTTGACTGGCCTAAACTTTGTGAAACATGGATGCGCAATCGCGGCCTGTTGAATCCCCATACTCCCCCCAATATTTGGAAACGTCACACCATCGATGATTCTTCTCGTGGAGCCGATGGCGTCCGATTGGCCGATGTCAATAACGATGGGCACATGGATATTGCCACAGGTTGGGAAGAAGGCGGTAAGATTCGTATTTATATCAATCCCGGACCAGAAAAAGCACAAGAGAAGTGGCCTGCAGTCACGGTGGGCAATGTCGATTCTCCTGAAGATGCTGTTTTTGTAGATTTGGATAACGATGGAAATATCGATGTCGTCAGCTGCTGCGAAGGAAATACCAAAACTATTTTCGTCCACTGGGCGCCT
This sequence comes from uncultured bacterium, assembly GCA_964643335.1. Taxonomy (GTDB): domain Bacteria; phylum Hinthialibacterota; class Hinthialibacteria; order Hinthialibacterales; family Hinthialibacteraceae; genus CAZXSQ01. Next base: position 12,852 of record CAZXSQ010000030.1, on the reverse strand, counting down.
AAAAATTTTTCCGACTATCTCAACTCAGAATCTTGGACAACTGAAGCATTTCCCGCCACTGAAAATTCACAAGCCTGGATGTTCTGCCTGCCTCTGCAAATCGACAACCAACATGGTATCGATCTGATAGCCGGCAGCAAAGGTGGCGATGCCCAAGTCGGCTGGTTGGAGGCTCCCGAACAACCACGGAACCTTTCAGCTTGGAAATGGCACCCGATTTACGACGCCGGCTGGATCATGTCCTTGATCGCTGAAGATATGGACAGCGATGACGACGCTGATATCCTGGTAACCGACCGAAAAGGTAATAATCGCGGATGCCTGTGGTTAGAAAATCCAGGCGTTGATTCTTCTTCTTTGACACAATATTGGAAGGAACATCGAATCGGCGGTGAAGATAAAGAAGTGATGTTTATGGATTATGCGGATCTCGATCAAGATGAATTACAGGATATCCTCATCGCGGTAAGAGGATATAAATTGATCCACTTCAAACGCAAATCACGAACACCACTCACCTGGGAAACACATCGCATTGGTCTCCCTCCCAATACAGGCACGGGAAAAGCAGTTCGAGTCGCAGACATCGACCTGGATGGGAAAAACGACATCGTCTTCTCCTGTGAACACGCCAAGGGAAAACACGGGGTCATGTGGATGTCATATCACAATCACATCATCGATCAAATCTGGTATGCTCACGACATCAGCGGAAAAGAAGGAACAAAATATGATTTGATTCAATTGATCGATCTGGACGGGGATAATGACCTTGATGTCCTCACATGTGAAGAAAGAGAAAACTTAGGCGTTATCTGGTATGAAAATCCAATTAATTAACCTTTTTCTTAAACAATGAGACCGGACAATCACATTGGATTGCCCTTTACATTCTATCTTCTCACAAATGGATAACGGTCTTCCCAGGGAGCGGAGAGCGCCGTGCAAAGTGTTCCTTGGCTGACCAAACCGTTGGTAATGTCATAAGGAAGAGAAAACTCCGTCACTCTATCCATGTCCGGACCGACCGACCGGCAAAAAAACGCGGAATTTCTGCGCTCGTCTGCATAGCGTCTCGCTGATGGATCCCCCGTCGCGTAAAATTCGTTTCTCATCTGATACCCAGGCTCTTCATGATACTGCCCTTGATACCAACCCAACGACGCAGGATCGGTCACCCCCTCTTTTTGGAAAGGATCATCAATCGAAGTGGTTAAATAAGCAATCGGGGTTGTGACATACCGGTGCTGCGCCGGATCCCCGTCTAGGTGCGGCGGCCAATCCTGATTATCCATTTTGTACATCATGTAAGCGTCATTGACCGACTTTTGTTCGGCATAAACGCGAGAGATCTGTGCACGCAATCTCGCATTGAGAAAATTCGGCACAGCAATCGCAGCCAGGATGCCAATAATCGCCACCACAATCAATAACTCGATCAGCGTAAATGAAGCAGTTTTCATTACCCTTTCCCTCCTTATTAAATCAAGCGAATACTAATCTAGCCGTCATGCGTTAGAACACCATTAATTTCTCATATATTACTTCCATTTCAAGATGAATCTCAAGAAAGGTTCATTTTTTTTGTTCCTGAATATAAGATACTAATATCATTAAAGATTTGACAAAAAGGAACAAATAATGACTGCAATACAATTGACTCCAATCGGTATTATCCATACTCCCTTTAAATCGCTTGAGGGAATGCCGATTCAACCCCCAGGAGCAAAAGGAATATCCGGCTGGATTGAATTGAAGGAGGAATTCGCCGCAGGGATTAAAGACCTCGACGGTTTTTCCTACATCTATTTGATTTATTATTTCCACTGTTCAACGGGATATTCTTTGGTCGTTAAACCCTACTTGGATGATTCAACTCATGGTCTTTTCGCCACCAGAGCACCCAAAAGACCCAACCCAATCGGCCTCTCCATTGTCCAGTTGGACAAAATTGAAAATAATATAATCCATATAACCAATGTGGATATGCTTGATGAAACTCCATTGCTGGACATAAAACCTTATGTCCCGGATTTTGACTCATGGGATGCGGCTAAAATAGGATGGCTGCACAAAAGATCCAACAATGCCACAGAAATGAAATCCGACGCACGATTTAAACCCTAACCAAAGATAACAAAAATTTAACCCGCCGGACGGACGGGTGGCAAGGGCAAGCGAAGCAGCCCTGACCCTCCTAAAACCTCATTCCCCTCCCCACTCAATCCACTTCCATATTGCAATCCCGCCAGGAGTATAGATAACTTTTTCCGGCTGAACAAATGAAACTTCATCCGGACGAGCGAGATATAAACTTTTAGCACCGGTTTTTTGCAGATATGAATTGATTGGATGCCCCGTCGGAACAAACGTTACGCCATCAATCCTCCCCGTCTCTATCCATTTTTGTGGAGGATATCGATCGTAAAAAAGAAAAAACGTGTAAGGATATTCTGCCATGCCGGACACTACAGTCTGATCCACACCTTCACGGTGCTCCTTCCACCATCCAATCGCCTCGCGGTATCCATATTCCCAGGCAAAAGCCACTTCATCCCGTTTAGGATATCTGGCATATAGATCATACAAATACAGAGCCGGAAAAAGAACAAGGATCACCAACCACAATACTTTAAATGCACGGATCAATTCCTTGGAAAGCACGCGCTCAAAACCAGACCGCATAGAAGTAAACTCAAACAATCCGTAAACTGAGACCAGCTGGATAACTGGAACTGCAAATACACTTCGCAAGGCATGAGGAATACTCTCCTGCGTACAGGCGGCGGCTAAAGGGAAAGAGAAAAACCAGATCAACAAAATTCGCGCTTCAAATGTCCTCTCTCGAATTGCCTTCCATAATCCCAAAAGCAGCAAAGGGAAAAGATACCAATGAACCTGCCCAAATACCGAAGTATGGTGCCGTAAATTTTCGTCCCCCCGAGTGAAAAGAAAATCCGGTGATAAATGCAGCAGATAATTGATGAAAAAATCCTTCGCAATGAAAATCAAAGGACGATCATCAAAAATTGAAATTTTTGACAAACGAGCTGCACTCTCAGCCTGTTCAAATAGAAGATGATACGCGAGAGGAATTGAACCGATTATAAATATTCCCCAAAAGATAAGAAATATTTTTACATCGAAATAATTCTCTGATGGTGGGCTATCGCTTCGCTCTTGAGCCCACCCTACTTGAGCTTGAGCCCATTCTACTGAAGCATACCTATGAGTCCACCGTACTACTAACCACAAAAGAAAAATGAACACCGGTACAAAAAGCCGGGCAGGAGCATAAGTATACAAAGCTGCCAGAAAAAAAATCGCCGAAACTATTATATATCTTGGTTTGGGATTCTCGGCTCTCATGCCTTTAACAAAACAATAAACTCCCAAAGGAATCCATAAGGTAAGCAAGATGGATTGATTCGCCCAACGGCTTAACAAAATACTCCAAGGCGAAAGACACACAAACACAGCGGCCCACAAACCAGCACTCACCCCCCACCAAAGCCGAGCCATCAAGAATACAGCCCCAACAGACAAGGTTCCCGCAATACAGGCCGGCAGTCTCACAGCAACTTCATTCATTCCCAGGGAAGCAATGAAAGAAATATCCAAATATTGATACAAGGCTGACGTGGTTACTTTTAACGCTTTTACAAAAAAAGCCCAGTGATTCCCAGCCTGGTCTTGGCCCGTCTTCAGTAAAGAATAAGACGTATAGCCCTTATCAGCTTCATCTCGAAAAAAACCAGGAGGATTCGATCCCAATTGATAAAACCGAAAAACAAAAGCCAAAATCAAAATGATGCTGAAAATTAAAATGCTTCGTTTATCCATCGATTGGTCTTGAATTATTGACAATGAAATACGTATTCGCCAAAATGTTGTTATTTGTAAGTTCAATATTTAATAGAGGATATCATGAAAAACTCCTTCAACGGAGATGTATCCCATAAAAACCTGGCCCATCGGCGCATTTTTTGGCTGATCCTGGCCGCACTTGCGTTCGTGATGGCTATCGGTTTTCCTGTAACCGGCTATGGTATAATCCTGAAATTTCAAGCAATCTTGTTCAACCAGGTGATGCGGGATAACGACGCCATTTCTCATGGATTTGAACTGTACCTCAAAGAATCCCGTAAAAATTATGATAGCGAAGAAGCATGGCTCAATGAGATCCAATCTGTGGCCGATTCCTTTCACATGCCGGGCCAGGGATTTATATGTTTAATCGATTCCAATTCAAATTTTCAAGTCTATCCCGGTTATGACCGTGATCAGCCTCCGATGTCAGCCCGCCAATTGACACTGATCACTAAAAATAAAACAGGCAGCAATCGTTTAAATGTCTCCGATTTATTTGAAAACCAGAAAACGTCGAAAACCTCCGGCCGTTTTCTGGCCCCCAGTGGCAGCCAGCTGGTGGATTTCCGCCGCGTCGAAATTGAAGGTAAAAGCTGGCTTATCGGCGTCCACCAGATGGAATCCGTCGTTGAGAATCACTTGAACGAAGTGATTTCCTACATCATCACACTTGGTCTGGTGTTGTTTTTGGCCATCGTCTTGCCGTTCGCCATATTCACTCTGGTGCTTATTCAACGGCATGAAAAAGAACGAAACTCCTACATCGCCCGCATTGAACAGCACACGAAAGAAATTGAACAAGTCGCCGGAAAACTCCAGGCAACCAATCAACAATTGAATCGCCTGCAGGAAGAAAAAAACCGGCTTTATGCACGCCTCTCACACGACCTTCGTGCTCCGTTGAGCAGCATCCTCGGATCCTGCGACTTGGTTCAAGAAGAAATATACGGCCCCGCAACTGACAAGCAAAAAAAAGCCATGCAGCTGGTTGAACGCAACGTCAATGTCTTGCTAAAACTAATCAACGGCATCCTCCAACTGTCTCAACTGGAAAGCGGCCAGTTAAAATATGAACCGGCTACGTTTCATCTCAATGAGATGTTGCAGGATTTAACTGAAAACATGCGCCCCAACGCAGAACAAAAAGGATTAGAACTTCGCCTGAAATTAGACGAAACCATTCAGGAAATCACCACTGACCGCAACAAACTCTACCTTATCCTTCAGAATCTGATCAGCAACGCCATTAAATTTACTGAGCAGGGATTTGTGGAAATCGCTGTTGAATCTCAAGAGAACAACACGCTTGTACTGGTTGTTCGAGATACTGGGCCAGGAATCAATCCCGAAGATCAAGAAAAGATTTTCAGCGAATTTATCCGCGGTGAGAAAGATAAAAAAAGTGAAACCGGCATTGGCCTTGGACTTGCCATTACTCAAGAATTAACAACTCTATTGGGCGGAACAATTGAACTCAAAAGTGAAGAAGGTGAAGGAAGCGCGTTTATTGTTCATCTACCATATAAATCTCCAGAGAGTTCCACTTCAGATTAAATTCTTTAACAACCAGTTGCCAAATTCAAAATTAACCTCCCGCTGCCTCTGCTTACGGTTAACATATTTTGAAAAAGGAGGTCAAAATGGTGTCAATACAAGATCACTATAGCCAAGGTCTGGAACTGTATGGTCAGGGACAACACAAAGATGCGGTAACTTCTTATTCTTTCAACTCCAAAACTCCCCAATATAAAGGCCGGTCCCAGCTCCAGGAGCCTTTTGACCAATACCAGGTCTTTAAATAATAACGCGTTTCTGTAAATTCGATTAACTCCATATTGAATTGATATAAAGAACCTGGGTTTTCAGGGAAAAACTTTTCATCGATAAAAGCCTCGATGCGGTTTCCTTCGGCGGCGGCTTTACCGACTATCTCCACCCCTTCGCCGACGAAATGAAATCCTCTGTCGACAACCAGATTGAGTTCGTCATCCTCTTGAACATAATGTATTCGATAAATACGAGTTTTCTCTGCTGGAAACACCTCTTCCAAATCCGGTGAAATCATAAACAGCAGCACATCTCCCCATCCATGTGTAAAGAGAGGAATCTCCCTCGTAAATTCAAATCCCAGATAAAAACCTTTGTCGGTCCACAACATTCGAATATTGCGTATAGCCTTATCCTCTTCTGTTCTTACCTGATGTTTTGTACCGATGTCCTGCTTGAGATGGATAACGGTATCTCCCTTCCACTCATCCAAACTCCCGTCGATAACTGGATCCTGTTCTGTTTTCCCGATCACCAATTTAGGGCCGGGAGAGACAACCACGTCCTTCTCCAAAAATTCCTTGAGCGGATAATTCCATATTTTCCCCGGCTCATCGGTCAACACCAGATTGCCGCCGTCATAGCAAACCGCTTCACACTGGCCGAATAAACCGTGAAACGAATGAAAGGGCGACTTCAAAAGGTCGGATTCTTTTTCCACATGATAAAATGCAATGCCATGATAGGTTAATACAGCCAACTGCTTATACTTCGAAGAATAAGAGGCATCCGTCACACGCCCTTGAATGTCGAGCGTACACACTTCACGAGCGGTTATAATTTCATCCTTTTTCAGCGGTTCAATACAATACAATTTCGGTTTTATGTCAAATTGATTCCTTTTGATGATGATATAAATCTTGCCCTGCAACCAGAAAATCGCCTCGCAATTTTTTTCCTGTTGATCAGGATAAACAAATATATAAGACTTGATTTCCTTAATTTCTTCGGCATCCTCCGACGGTTCCATAAACTCTAAGATACGGAAATGTTTTTCCTCAACATGGGGATAACCATGGTCTATGATAAAAAAACGCCCACTCTCATCCGTGCTCATTCCTTCCCAATCATAATTTCTGATATCCGCCAGATTCACCGCCTGTACAATATTCCCCTCAGCGTCAAAACGGTACACTTCATTGCTGTCCCCATCATTATGCCCCCAATATCCTTCATTCACACTTACGGGCACAATCCCTGACAGTTCATTAAGACGCTTGTCTTCAATTTTACCGGTTGGAGGAAAAACAGAATCTGCTAAAAGAAAAGGAGCTGACAAAAGAAAAAACAATAGCGATACAATAAAATATCTCATTCAAAACTCCTTATATGTTTTTGAATCAATACATCACCCATCTTTAATCCTATTAAAGTGTAGTGATTTTTGGTAAAAAATGAATAATCGAAACCTGGTAGGGAAGTTAATTATTTGTTAAACACGAGTATATGAAGGCTTTAACTACACCTTTACAGTTTAGCCCCTCATTCTTGCTCCTAAGAAAAACACAAAAATTTTTTAGCTTTGTAGGGTGGGCCGGGTGCCAAGGGCATGGCGAAAGCCAGCCCTTGAAATAACGTATAAAAAATCAACAGGTAGGGTAGGTTCAAACTGCGTTGTTTGCAGTTTAGCCCACCATCTTTAATCCATAAATTTACAGAAAATCCATCAAACTCTGCCGAATCACTCGGGCGGAAGCTTGCAAGGCAGCGTTGAAAGCGTTTTCTGCCAAAGTCAATTCAGTAACCAGCTCTGCAAAATCGGCGTCTTCTATATTTGACAACTGCTGGCGCTGCAAATCCTCACTGCTTTGCAGACGGGACTCGGATGAATCCAACCGATTGAGCCGCGCGCCCAATGTTGTCCGGCTATTCAAAATCTGGTCCAGATCGATATCCAGGTCTTCCAATGCTTGTTCCACGCCTTCGGTATTATCATCACGTAAAGCATCTTCAAGATTCTCGATACTGCGAAACAGATTTTTTTCCTCAATCTCATCCAATGTGCCTTCACCGTTCAATCCTAATACGGAGGCGGTATCCTGATCGCTGGTGTATGGAACAAGAGAATCGGCTTCACTTTCAAGGGTGGCTGTATAGCCATCAATTTCAAGTTGTGACGTAAACCGCGACACCTCATTTGTCCCGGTTGTATCATTGGCGGGATCAATGCGTATCGTATGGCCATCGTAATTGCTGACGATGTTTAATCGATCGCCCGCCAGATTGGCTGAAATAAGCCCTCTCCCTGGTCCGGCATGACCGTCAATGGCATCGATTCGCGCAACAATATCCTCCATCACATCACTTGGACGAACATCGATAGAATACGTCTCCAGAGTCTCGCCAGAACCATCACGGACTTCAACAGAAAAAGAACCTTCCTGAGCCGCCGGAACCAAATCCGCAACCATATCGGCCGCAAAAACATTATCAATGGATTGAATCCGCTTGGGAGAAGGAGCAGTAAACAATCCCAGGTCTCTGGCCGTGGTTCCCTCAGCCATATCCACCACACTAAGCGACTCGTTGAATCCATTGATGGAAACGATATTGATACCTGTTTCCGATTCATTTATTTCCGCCCGGACACCTACATCCGAGTCATTGATCGCCTCAATAACATCTCGAACGGTTTCCGCAAAACGTAAATCCACTGCCTCACTGTGTCCATTATTACTGATAACGATCAACCCCTTGTTTAATGAAGGCGGTTGACCCGCCGGCGGCGGATCAGCCCGGCGAATGCCTACGCTCCCCTCATCCGGATCAACCAACGCCCCCGGCAAATCATCCAGTTTTGTTCCCAACTCTATCGGATCGGTACGGGTAACCGTACTTTCTCCAGTATCCGGATCAATAGTGACTTGAGTGGTTAAATCCCGCCCGAATAATTTCCGGATATTCTCCACTTTGAATTCATCCGTGCTATTCACCGCCGTGATGCCGATCCCGGTTTGATCAGCATTGATATAGGCTGTTGCCTTGCCTTGAAGCTGCGGATGATTATTGATGAATTCTAAAAGGTCCTCCAAAGTTGAGCCGGGAACATCGTCTTCGTTGCCAGAAGTTCCATCGAAATCCCGGCCTTGTGTCAATGAGCGGAGATCGATGTCGATCACTTCCTCGTCTATCGTAATTCGCAGCGCTTCCAGATGATCGATAAAAACCGGATTCTCATTCTCATCAAACGCTTCATTCCCCTCGTCATCCACATTGGTCAACGCCAGATTATCGCCAAAAGGAGTCGCCGGATTTGTGGCCGGACCGGTATTGGAGCCGGCAAAAAGAAAGGAATCGTTCTGCACACGCACTGTATTCCGTTCAGGCGGCGGTGATGAGGTTCCATCTGCCAGTGGATCGCTTGCAGGATAACCCATCGTCAGTGGCCGGTGATTTTCCACACGCCGGTGCAGTCCCAACGCTGATAATAGATTGGCTTCCAATGGCCGCTCCGGTGGAAAACCCACATCACGAGAACCATCTCTTAGACTCAAAGCATCAGCCCTTTTGGAAGTAATAACTAATTGATTTCTCTCATTGATCGAAGCAACGACATCCTCGGTATTTGCGTTAATTCGGTCCCGTACATCTTCAAGTGAATCCGCCGTCAAATCCACTTGTATTTTAGTATCATAAATATAAAACTCAGCCAAGTTATTTGGAGTCGGCGAAGGGTAATTAGATGGATTGGGTGAACGATCCACCGAAGATGCCGTTGGGGATTCCGGAATGGGAGGTAAATTGGGAAAATCAGGATGAGCCAATCGCAACTGCTCTGCCAAAGGAGCGGTAACATCCTGGATGCCGGTATATCCTGTAATCTGGTTTGGTGTATGAACAAAGGTATTAAAACCATTCAAATTGCTGGTAATTCGATTATTTTTGCCGATGGTAATCTGCCGCTCAAAATCATCGCCTTGATATAAAACAGTTCAGTCTCTCGCCACAAAAGATTCTTGTTTGGTCACACTGCCGCCAAAAATATATTGTCCGTTGTAATTGGCGTTGGCGAGATCCATAACCTGTCCCAGCATCTCCTGAACTTGATTGGCAATAGTTATCCGTGCCGGGGTATCCGCGTTATTGGCTCCCTGTACTGCCAGCGTCCGGATATTCTGCAGCACTTCAGTCAGGCTGCCCATGGTAGTTTCTGTCAATTCCAAATTCGTTCTGGCTCCATTAAGGTTGCTCAAATAACTGCGGCCCTGGCTGATGGAACTTCGCATACTCAAACTGGACGGAAAATCTATAGGATCATCCGCCGAGCGGTTTATCCGCCGTCCGGTCGACAACTGATCCTGCAGCCTGGCCATGCGCAAAATATTATTCTGCAGGTTGCGCAAGGTCTGATCGCTTATTAAGTTTTGTGTAATGCGAACCATAACTGTTTATCCTGTCTTAAATTAGAGTCCCAAACGATTGATCACAATATCCAGCATTTGATCGATTGTGGATATGACCCTAGCTGACGCCTGGAAAGCCTGCTGATAACGAATAAGATTGATCGATTCTTCATCCAGGGACACGCCGGAATGTTGTTCACGAATAGTTTCCAATTCTTTAAGAATCTCACTGTTTGATTCAAAAAACTGTCGGGCGCGGCTGCTCTCAACTCCAAAAGAGGCAACGATTGATCGATAATATTCACCCGGCGTCTTCCCATGAATAACCGCTGCATTTTCAAGGGCAGACATCTGCAAAGCCGCCTCGTTATTCCCTTCCGTTCCATCCGCCGATGTGCTTAACAGATTTACATTATTAACAATATCCTGATTGATCCCCATCGTTTCCGCATCGGTACCGCGAAACAAGGTATTGATTCCTGTAGCAGCAAGAAAATGACTTGTATCCCCCACAAAAGTGATCTGATCATTGCCGATAGCCGCAATTTCAAAGCCATATTCGTCATTTATCCACCGGGCGCGCACCATACCACCGATGTTATCGCCTATGCCAACCGGAAACTCGGCCCCCATAATAGGATTATCCCGTGTCTCCTCCAAAACAGGCCCATCAGTGAAGCCCAATGCTGACAACAAAAGGCTGTCATCACTCCGAAAAGTAAACTCATACCCCTCTACTGCTTCCACTTGTATTTGATTCATCCCGGAATTGTTTTCATCTTCCACAATAGAAGCGGTTATGGGCGCTCCATTTTCTCCTGCTTCCTGATTAATCGCGTCAATAATATCTTGAATCGACATAACCCCGCCCACAGTGGATGGATCGGCTGTTACCGGAACTTCGATAATGTTGACCACCGTTCCGGAGTCATTGGCGATAACAATTTCAAAACTGCCATCCACAAATGGTTCAGATCCAATTAGACCGTGACCACTGATTTCATCGAATCCCATGGCTTCAACCAGGCCGGTTGTATCGTTTTGAAAAAAGAATGAACGGTTATTTGAGGCTTCTATCACAAATTCATTATCATTGGTTATCTGCACACTCAAGTTATTATCAGCACTTTCAATAGCATCGGCGAGATCATCCATGCTTTGAATTCCACCTGAGTCATTGATGGTCAGAGTCGTAACCGTTGGAACATTGTTGTTATCCACAACCACCAATTCCAACGTTCCCGAATCAATGACATTAGGCGGCGGGCCAGGAAATGAAGGTGAAAATGCAGGATTTCCTGTCCCTAGAAAACTGTCCGATGATGAGCCTGAAAACGTCGTCTCGGCCTCGGTTGTCATTCCACCGTTCAATGGAACATTAGGATCTGTCATTGGAAAATCAAACGCTCGAATCAGTCCGGAAGTATCATTTTGAATAGACAGCGTATAATCACTGTCTAAAGGCTCAATCTGTAATACGATAGCAGATTCATCGTCCTCACTAGGAACCAGATTCGCCTTTATTCGGCCGTCACCAGCATCTTGTATTGCAGACCTCAGTTCGGTCAAGGTCATGTCATCAGTGAACTCTACGGTATAAGGATCAATTTGCCGGGTAGAGGTATCCGCATCAACTGGATTACCAACTCCGTTTCTCAAATAAATATCGAACGAATAAGTTCCCGCCGCCTCCGAAATAGGAGTTCCCTGAGCGGACTCCAAATCGGACAAGCTTGTGAATAATTCATCCTCACTCATGCCCTGTCTGGCTTGTGCCTGAGGCACAAATACAGGATCGAATCTCAGCGCTGACCGGGCTGATCTGACGATGCCGTCACTACGGTCTATTCGCTCCACGATGTCGTTCAATGTATCTTCTGTACCAATCTCGACCGAATAAGTATCTCGAGTATTGTTATCTTCGTCCGCTATCCGAATGGAAAATTCACCATTGGACACTGAATAGGGATATTCTCCTAATGGGGCATCACCTCGTATCTGCGGATGATTGAAAATCTGGTCAAGTGTTCTTCGTGAATCCGGCTGATCCGCTCCGGAAGGAAAAGAAAAGTCACTTCTTAAACTTGAATAGCCTTCAATGCCGGAAGCACCGCTATGAATTTTATTGACCTCATTAATAATGCCGCGTGCCAGAGTATTCACTTCCTCCAGCAACTTGGGAATAACTTCATCCCGCGAATACAACACCGCCCCAAGCCGTCCTAACCGGATATCCTCATCGACAATATCCAACCCCCTCTCACCAATACGGATAGAATATAGATCCTGGCCATAATCTTCTTCTCGGACTTCCAGTGTTAACTCCTGAGCGTTTAAGCCATCAATAATATGCTGACCCGCAAAAGTTGCACTGATTACTCCGTTCCCTTCATCAATGGTTTTCAGTGGAATCATTTCAGATAATTC
>CAZXSQ010000030.1:0-375 GCA_964643335.1 uncultured bacterium | reverse complement strand
AGAAAGCAATTGATCACGGCGATCTTTCAAATCGTTCGCTTGGACGCGGGACCCCCCCTCGGTTATAGAAATCCTCTCGTTCAAAGATGCCACTTCCGAAGTCATTCGGTTGATTTCTGAAACAAATAAAGAAACACGCTCATTTAAATCGTTTTGGATTAGTGACAGTTCGTCCGAAATAAAGTTGAAATTTTCCGACAACGATTTTGCGCTTTCAATCAATGTTGTTCGTACTTCCGGTGCTTCAGGAGTAATGGAAAGATCGTGCATCGAGCGGAAAAAACGGGAGATCAGATTGTTCAAACCACCGGACGTAGCCTGCTCGACCGTGTCGCTGACCGGAGCAAGCGGATCGCTTAAAAAAGACTCGATGCG